>DATFXE010000001.1:0-3678 GCA_035258585.1 Roseiflexaceae bacterium
GTCCCTAGGGCAATTTGGAGCTCAAGCTCGGTCTGGGCGCGCTCAGGCGTCTCGGGCAGGCGTTCGAGCAGCGCCAGCGCTTTGCTCACATGCGCGATCACTTCCTGATTGGCCGACAGCCGCGCGGCACGCCTCCCTGCCTGTAGGAGATACGTGATCGCCTTCGCGGTCAACCCGGCCAGCTCGAAGTGGCGCGCTAGCTGCACCGCGATGGGCTCGGTCTGCGCGCCGTAGAGCGCTTCCAGGACACTCCCAACCGCCTCGTGCAGATAGGCCCGCTCCATCGCGGCCAGGCTGTGATACACATACTGCTGGAACAGCTGATGCCGGAAGCGGTAGAGTGACAGGCGCTGCGGACCCAGCCAGGCCAGGATGTGCGCCGTGACCAGCCGATGCTGTTTGTCCAGCTCCTGGCTCAGACGCTGCACCAGCCCACGTTCCTGCACCTGCTGGACGCGCGCCACCACCTCAGCGGTAAAGGTCTCGCCTTCCACACTCGCAATCGTCAGGATCGACCGCAATTCTTGTTCTAAGCGCTGAATGCGCTTCTCGATCGCCCCTTCCACCCGTGCCGGCAGGACGTTCCAATTGATAGCGGGGCCTTCAATCCACTGGCCCGCTTCATCTTTCACATCCCCACGTTCCTGCAGTTCGCGCACCAGCTCGACGGTAAACAATGCGTGCCCGCCGGTACGAGCGAACAACGCCTCGCGAAAGGCCGGGCCGAGCCGGTTGGGCTGGGTGTCCAGGTAGGCCTCCACAAAGTGACGCCCGTCCGCCTCGGCCAGCTCACCTAAGTCCAGCCAGATATCGCCATGCTGGCGCTTCAGCTCGCTCACCAGCTCGGCCAGCGGATGATGGGTCTCGCCGTGGCTCACGGCCAGCTCGTCGGGGCGGTAGGTGCCGAGGATCAGCATCCGGCTGTGCGCGGCCTCGCGGCTGAGGTGCAACAGCAAGTCGCTGGAGGCCGTATCGACCCAGTGCAGGTCTTCGAGGATCAGCAGCAGCGGCCGCTGCCTGGCAATTGCGTTCAGTGCCGCACTGTATTGGGCCAGGATCGGCTGCTGCGCGACCCTGGCGCCCGCCTCGGCACTGGCGCGCGCCACCAACTCTCTGAACCAGGGCGCATCCGGGGTGGCAACGGTCGCGGCTCGCTCGCGCAGGCCTTTGCCTGGCACAAAGGTACCGAGCAGGTCGGGGGCATGCTCTACGAGCGCCGGCAGCGTCAGCGGCATCGCCTCCCACAAGCGCCGGGCATGCTCAGTCGTGATCAGTCCACCCGCCCACCTGGCTTCGACCTCGCCCGACAGCATCGTCAAGGCCTCACGAAAGGGCAAGTAGGGATCGCCACTGCCGGTGTGGGCGTTGCACGAGCCACTCACGACCAGCAATTCGGCATCGGCGGCCTGCGCCTGGCGGGCGAACTCCTGCACCAGCGTGGTCTTGCCGCGCCCGGCCTCGCCGATCACAAACAGGATTTGCCCCGCCCCACTGCGCGCGGTCGCTAACGCCGTTGCTAACGCGGTCACCTCCTGCTCGCGCGCCACGAACGGAGCAGCCGGGCTGGGCTGCGAAGGGGCAGCCGTGAGGAACAGTGGCAGAGTGAGCCGCGGCTCGTCGACTGCGCGCTCGGTGGAGAGGCGCAGCGGCGGAAAGTCGGCCACGAGATCGGGGGCGAGCAGCTGGAAGATGTGCTGGGGGTCGCTCAGGTCTTTGAGCTGATACCTGCCCAGGTGGCGCAGCGTCAGCTCAGGCGAAAGCTGCTCGCGCACCAGCACCTGGGTGGCCTGCGAGAGCAGGATCTGGCCGCCGTGAGAGGCGGCCAGCAGGCCGGCGCTGCGCGAGAGCGGCAGGCCAAAATAGTCACCTCCTCGCTCCTCGACCACCCCGCTGTGCAGCGCCATGCGCACGCTCAACGGCGTGCTGGTGCCCCACGGCTCGACCGCGATCGCCCGCTGCCCCTCGACCGCCGCCTGCACCGCGTCGAGCGCACTCGCGAAGGCGGCGTAGAGCGCATCCCCGACCGTCTTGAACACCACCCCCCCACCGGCTGTGATCACCGCATGCAGAATCGCCTCGTGGCGGGCGATCGCCGGCCCCATGGTTTGTGCGTTTTGAATCCAGAGCTGGGTGCTGGCTTCGATGTCGGTAAACAGGAAGGTGACGGTTCCGCTCGGCAGAGGAAGTGGCCCAGTATCGCGCTCGGCTGGGGCAATCCCACCGATGTTCCAGTCCACGCCCGCGGCCGGCGCGGCCAGCCGATCCACCGCCAGGCCGCCGCGCGCAGCCTGCAGAAATGCCGGGCGCTCGTCAGCAGAGAGCTGCAGGCACTCGGCCAGCCGCGCGGCCAGCTGTTTGGAGGGCCTTCTCTCGTCGGTCTCAATATGACGGATGGTCGTCACCGCGCAGCCGATTTGCGCGGCCAGCTCGTCGCGGGTCAGGTCGAGCGCTCTGCGGCGCTGCCGCACCCAGGCGCCGAACGAGAACAGCTCGCTCATGAAGCTCTCCCTGCCGGCGTGCGAGAGCAGGAGCAGCCGGCGTCGACATCCCGGTCTGAGGAGTGCGGCCGCTCGGGCAGCACGGGCTACGCAGCCCATCCTCGATCGTGTGGTGCATTGAATTGGGTCACTTTTTGAGACACTGATTGTAGCACAAAGTGACCCCGAGGCGAAGCCGACCTGCGGTGTAATAGGGCTGCAGTGAATGACGGAGATACACAAGGAGACCATGCCACACATGGCCACATCGATGTGAGATTGGAGGAGCTCTATGTCCGAGTTCGGCACACTCAAGCAGATCGACGCTGGCCTCTTGAACGTCGGCTACGCCGAGGTCGGCCCGACCGATCGTCCTGCGGTCATGCTGCTGCACGGCTGGCCCTACGACATTCACAGCTATGTCGACGTCGCGCCGTTGCTGGCCAAGGCGGGCTACCACGTGATCGTCCCGTATCTGCGCGGCTATGGCTCGACGCGCTTTCTTTCACGTGACACCCTCCGAAATGGCCAGCAATCGGTACTCGCGCTCGATATCATCGCGTTGATGGATGCGCTCAAGATTGAGCAAGCGATCGTCGCCGGTTATGATTGGGGAGCGCGGACGGCCAACATCATCGCCGCGCTCTGGCCAGAGCGCTGCACGGCCATGGTCTCGGTGAGTGGGTACCTGATTGGCAGTCGTGAAGCCAACCAGATGCCGTTGCCTCCACCGGCTGAGTTGCAATGGTGGTACCAATATTATTTTGCCACCGAACGAGGTCGCGCGGGCTACGACAAATACCGGCACGATTTTGCCAAGCTCATCTGGCAGATCGCTTCGCCGAAGTGGAACTTCGACGATAGCACGTTTGAGCGCAGCGCGGCCTCCTTCGACAACCCAGATCACGTCGACATCGTCATCCATAACTACCGCTGGCGCCTCGGCCTGGCTGAAGGCGAGTCGAAATATGACGACCTAGAAAAGCGTCTGGCCGAAGGTCCCCTCATCGACGTGCCCACCATCACGCTTGAAGGTGATGCCAATGGCGCACCGCATCCGGACCCCACAGCCTATGCCAAGAAATTCTCGGGCACCTACACGCACCGGCTGATCACAGGCGGCATCGGTCACAATTTGCCCCAAGAAGCCCCACAGGCCTTTGCCCAAGCTGTGATCGATGTCGACGGTTATTGATGGCGT
>DATFXE010000002.1:0-4514 GCA_035258585.1 Roseiflexaceae bacterium
ACCGAAGCGCCCGCCGCCACTGCTGCCCCTGAAGCGACGGCAGCACCCGAACCCACCGCAGCCCCGGCCCCCACCGCCGCGCCCGCCGGTGGCGCGACCGGCGATTTCGCCGGCGTCGAGATCAACGCGGTGACTTTCACCGGCCCGCAGATCGCCGAGCCGCTCCAGCGCCACGCCAAGGAGTTCGCGCAGAAGACCGGCGCCAAGGTCAATGTCACCACCGTGCCGTTCAGCGATCTCTACCAGAAGATCTTGACCGACCTCTCGACCAAGACCAACAGCTTCGACCTGTTCGTCTTCGACCCGCAGTGGATGGCCGACTTCGCTACGCCCGGTTATCTCGAGGACATGACCGACCGGGTCAAGAACGACAAGCAGATCCAGTGGGACGATATCGGCGCCTTCTTCCGCGACTTCAGTGCCACCTATCAGGGCAAGCAATACACCATCCCGCTCGACGGCGACTTCCACATGGTCTACTACCGCACCGACATCCTGAAGGATCTGGGTATGGATCCGCCGAACACCTGGGACGACTACCTTAAGATTGCCAAGGCCGTCACCGACAAGAAACTGACCACATCTGACGGCAAGCCGGTCTACGGCTCGTGCATCTCGAAGAAGCGCGGCGCCCAGGCCTACTGGTTCATCACCTCGATCGCCGGCGGCTTCATCCAGAGCCAGGGCACCAACCAGGGCGCATTCTTCAACACCGAGGACATGAAGCCGCTGGTCGACAACGAGGGCTTCCGCAAGGCGATGCAGATCTACAAGGACAGCACTCAATATGGCCCGCCGAACGAGCTCAACCTCGATGTCGGCGACACACGCGGCCTGTTCACCGGCGGCCAGTGTGGGCTGTCGATGGACTGGGGCGACATCGGCACGCTGGCGATCGACAAGACCAACTCCAAGGTCATCGATAAAGTCGGCGCTGTGATCCTCCCAGGCTCGGATTCGGTGATTGACCGCAAGACTGGCAAGCTGGTAAAATGTGATAAGACGCTCTGCCCCTACATGGACGATAAAGGCATCAACCACGCGCCGTACGCGGCCTACGGCGGCTGGTCTGGCGCGATCAACGCCGCCTCCGACGCCAAGAAGAAGGACGCCGCCTACGCGCTGCTCTCGTACATGAGCGCGCCGGAGCAGTCCAATGTCGACGTCACCATCGGGGCGACTGGATTCAACCCATACCGCACGTCGCAGTTCAACTCGACTGACCTGTGGGAGAAGGCTGGGATGAGCAAGCAGGCGGCCGATGTCTATCTCGGCGCAATCAAGGCCAGCCTGAACAGCCCAAATATGATCCTGGATCTGCGCATCCCACAGAACCAGTATTACCAGCAGACCGTGCTCGACACGGCCGTAGCGCAGTTCCTGGCCGGCGAGCTGGATCTCGACGCGGCGGTCAAGCAGATCACCGACAAGTGGAATGAGAAGACCGACGAGCTGGGCCATGACACGCAGCTGGCAGCCTACAAGGCCAGCCTCGGCGTCCAGCGGTAGCGAATAGGGATTGGCGATTAGGAATTGGGGATTGGGCGATATCCTTCTTCCCAATCCCTAATCCCCAATCGCTAATCGCCTGCGGAGAAGTCCATGGCCCTCCAAAGCGATGCGCAAGCTCAGGAAGCCACCCCCGCGCAAACTGGCGCCCTGCACGCGCTGACTTCGCGCGCCGAGCGGTTCGCCAGCAGCACATTCGTGCTGCCGGCCGTGCTGGTGGTGCTGTTCATGTCGATTTTCCCGCTGATCATCTCGCTCTACCTGTCGCTCTCGCGCTTCCAGCTGGCCAAAGGCGGTTTCGACATCAAATTCATCGGGCTGCTCAACTATCGCAAGCTGCTGGTCGGCAGCGAGCGCGATCATTTCCTGGGCGTGTTCGGCGCCACCTCGCCGATCGCCTGGCTGCTGCTGGCTGCCGTCGCCGCGCTGTTGGTCGCGGGATTGGTGCAGTATGCTCGCAGCCCGAGCTTCGCAATTATGGGCATGTTCTGGCGGCTGGTCGGCGCCATCGGAGCGGGGCTGCTGGCCTGGCTGATCATCCGCACCCTGATCGGCGGCCGGCCCGGCACACTGGTCGTGACCTTGATCTACGTGTTCGTCGGCATCCTGCTGCAATATCTGCTCGGCCTCGGGCTGGCGCTGCTGTGCGTGCAGCAGCTCCGCGGCCGGCGCTTCTTCCGGGTGATCTTCCTGCTACCGATGATGATTACGCCGGTGGGCATCGCCTACACGTTCCGTATGCTCACCGATACGGTCAAGGGGCCGTTCAAGCCGTTCTGGGATGCCTTCGGGCTGGAGAACTGGTCGTGGGTCGCCAACCCCTGGGGCGCGCGCGCAGCCGTGCTGATCGGCGATGTCTGGCAGTGGACGCCGTTTATGTTCATCGTGCTGCTGGCGGCGATCGAGGGGCTGTCGGTCGAGCCGGTCGAGGCCGCGCTGGTCGACGGCGCCACACGCTGGCAGATCTTTCGCTATATTACCTGGCCCGGTATTTTCCCGGTCAGCACGACGCTGATTCTGATCCGCATGATCGAGGCGTTCAAGATCGTCGATCTGCCCAATGTGCTGACCAACGGCGGGCCCGGCACCGCGACCGAGTCCATGACGCTGCACGCCTATATCGCCTGGCGCTCACAGGATCTGGGCGGATCCGCGGCGGTCGCCTACCTGCTGTTGGTCCTGGTGACATTTATCGCCACGTCATTCGTCAACCTGGTCCGCCGTCGCGCGACCGAGGCCGTGTAGCGATCCACGGATAGCACGGATTTACGCGGATAGATTGAGAAATACTATCCGTATTATCCGCGCAATCCGCGGATCAAAGATAAGCCTATGAACACCTTCTTCAAGCGTAAATCGGTCTATATGCCCTCGCCGGCCGGCCGGCTGTTCTCTTATATGGTGTTGGTCTTCTGGACCTTTGTAGTGCTGTTCCCGATCTACTGGCTGATCGTCACCTCGGTCAAGCTGCCGATCCATGTCGACGCCGGGCCGGTCTACGTGCCCTTCGTCGACTACCAGCCCTCGCTGCACGCTTGGCGCTACATCTTCGTGGATCTCGGCCCAGACACGTTTCGGCCGTACATCAACACGATCGTGGTCTCGATCACCAGCGCACTGCTGGCGCTGGCGCTGGGCACATCGGCCTCCTATGCGCTGACGCGCTTCGAGTATCGGCCGAAACTCGGCGTGATCGGGCTGTTCGCTGGCTGTGTGGGGCTGGCGATCGCCGCGATCTGGCTCGGTGCGCCCTGGCAGATCGTGGTGGTCGCGGCGATCGGGGTGTTCCTGATCTTGGCCCAGACGATCGGGCGGCGCTTCCGGCGCGCGCTGCGCAACAGCGATATCGCGTTCTGGATGATCTCGCAGCGCATGATGCCGCCGGTCGCGGTGGTGATACCGATTTATGTGCTTTTCCAGCGGTTGAGCCTGCTGGATACCTACCCGGCGCTGATCATCACCTATGTTGCGACCAACCTGCCGATCGTTGTCTGGCTGATGCGCGACTACTTTCAGAGCATCCCGATCGAGCTGGAGGAGTGTGCTGCGATCGACGGCGCGTCGCGCTACCGGATCTTCTGGTCGATCGTCCTGCCGCTGTCGACGCCCGGCTTGGTGGCGACGTTCCTGTTCGTGCTGGTGTTCTGCTGGAATGAATATTTGCTGGCGCTGTTCCTGTCGTTCTCCAAGGTCCAGACCATGCCGCTGCTGGTGGCCGCGCAGAACGCCACGCGCGGGCCGCAATGGTGGTATATGTCGGTGCTGATTCTGATTATGATCCTGCCGGTGATCGGCATGGCGATCGCGCTCGAGCGCTTCATCTCGCGCGGGCTGCTGGTCGGGGCGGTCAAAGGCTAGAAGAACGGAACCACCAAGACACCAAGACACCAAGATCATTAAGAATTCTTGGTGTCTTGGTGTCTTGGTGGTAAAGATCGGTCTCTATGATTACGTGTTAGCTCCGTGCTCCCGCCTCCAGCACATGCAGCAGCGCCAGCGCGTAGGCGTTCTCGGCGTCCTGGGAGTCGAAGTCGAGCAGATCGGCGCCGGAGGCGATTTGCAGGCGGTAGCCCGCGCCTGTCCGATCCAGCCGCAGCGGCGCGTCGTCGCCGATCGCCTGCGCCAGCGCGACGCGCAGCTGGGTCTCGGTCGGCAGCCAGACCGCCTCGGACAGCACCACGTAGTCGAGCGCCCACTCGATGCTGCCATGGAAGGTGATCGACATCTCGCCGCGCAAGTTCTGCACCAGCGCCGGCAGCGCGCTGACCACGAACACCTGCTCGTCCAGATTGTGCTCCGGCATCATGAAGAAGTCGCGCTCGACCGGCTTCCACTCTAATCCGGCCCGCTTGAGCCGTAGGGCAAGCTCGCTGCTGATCACAGATTTCCCCTTTTGCTAGACCCAATCCTCGGCATTATCCATTATACACCGTCTAACTTAGGAATCGCGCAAGCCGTCAAGTGCGATTCGCTATCCTTGCAGTTCTAACACTTGGGGTTTCGGG
>DATFXE010000003.1:0-2140 GCA_035258585.1 Roseiflexaceae bacterium
GGTGGGGGTCTGGGGGCGGCGTAGCCGCCCCCAGACCCCCACCATTGGGGAGGTTTGGAGGGGCCCGGGTACCCTCTGGGTGCCCCCTCCAAACCTCCCCAACTGTCAAGTTGATCGGGTTCGAATTGAACCTTGTCTAACAGTGTAACTCAAACCCTTAACTCATAACTCTTAATTCGGATTGAGATGAGGATATGACAACGACAGGATTCACAATCTGGTTCACCGGCCTCTCGGGGGCGGGAAAGTCGACCATTTCGGCGATAGTCGAGCGCGAGCTGCGCGCGCTGGGGTGTAAGGTCGAGGTGTTGGACGGCGATATCGTGCGCACGCAGCTGAGCAAAGGGCTGGGCTTCTCCAAGGAGGATCGCGACACCAACATCCGCCGGATCGGCTGGGTCTGCGAGGTGCTCTCGCGCAACGACGTGACCGCGATCGCGGCGGCGATCTCGCCCTATCGCGCTGTGCGCGATGAGATCCGCGAGCGCATCCCGAACTTCTTCGAGGTCTTCGTGGACGTGCCGCTGGAGGTGGCGATCCAGCGCGACACCAAGGGCTTGTACAAGAAGGCGCTGGCCGGCGAGATCAAAGGCTTCACCGGCGTGGACGACCCCTACGAGCCGCCACTCGATCCTGAGTTGGTCATTCGCACCGACACGGAGACGCCCGAACAGAGCGCCAGCCGCATCCTCTCGGCGCTGCGAGAGCTGCGGTATATCTAAGCACCGAGAACCGAGAACCGAGAACCGAGAACCCAATCAGGATCGTGTGGTTCTTGGTTCTCGGTTCTCGGTTCTACCCAAAGGAGAAACACCATGTCTGCCGATACCGAAGACGAAGTCGTCCGCGGCCCATCCAAGGTCGAAGGCTTGAAAGAGATCAGCCAGGGGTTGGGCGGCTTCATGCTCGAAGAGCTGGCCGACCTCAGCACCGATCATATCTCCGAGGGCGCCTACCAGCTGCTGAAATTTCACGGCTCCTATCAGCAGGACGACCGCGACCTGCGCAAGGAGCGCAAGAAACAGGGCTTGGATCGCGCCTGGCAGTTTATGGTGCGCACCAAGTTCCCCGGTGGGCGGCTCACCACCGACCAGTATCTGCTGGCCGATGAGCTGGCCTCGACCTTTGCTAACAACACCCTGCGGATCACCACCCGCCAGGATTTCCAGTTCCATGGCGTCGGCAAGGCCAAAATGAAGCCGCTGATCAAGGCGCTGAACGAGCGCTGGGTCTCCACCTACGGCGGCTGTGGCGATGTGGCGCGCAACTTCATGGCCTGCCCAGTGGCCGATCTGCTGCCCGGCAATCACTACGACTACCAGGCGCTGGCCCGCCAGATCAGCGACCAGTTCATGCCCGAGTCGACTGCCTACTACGAGTTCTGGCTCGACGGCGAGAAGGTGCTGGCCGACGGCAAGCGCGTGAAGATCGAGCCCAAGCGCGACGAGTCGTTCTACGGTCCGACGTATATGCCGCGCAAGCAAAAGATGGCGATCGGATTGCCGCACGACAACTGCATCGACATCTTTACGCACGACCTGGCACTGGAGGCGGTGCTCGACAGCGATCGCCGGCTCGTGGGCTTCAACCTGCTGGCAGGCGGCGGGCTGGGCAGCACCCACGGCAAAGAGGCAACCTTCCCGCGCCTGGCCGACCGAATCGGCTTCCTGCCGGAAGACCAGGCCGTGCCCGTGCTGACGGCGGCTTCGGCGATCTACCGCGACTATGGCGACCGGACCAACCGCCGCCACGCGCGGCTCAAGTATGTGCTGGAGGAGCGCGGCGTCGAGTGGTTCCGCGACGAGCTAAGCGCGAGGCTGGGCGCGCCGCTGGCGCCGCCGGCCGAGGTGCAGCGCTACGAGGTCCACGATCACCTGGGCTGGCAGCGCCAGGCCGACGGCCGCTGGCTGGTCGGCATCTGGATCGAGAACGGCCGGATCAAAGAGCAGAGCAAGGCCGGCCTGCGCGCGGTTGTCGAAGCAGTGCGGCCGGAGCTGCGGCTGACCGCACAACAGAATATCGTCCTCGCCAATATCAGCGAGGCCGATCGCCCGCGGGTCGACGCGCTGCTGGCGGCCTACGGGCTCTCGATCGGCTGCGAGCCGCTCAGCACGCTGCGGCGCTACGCCATGGCCTGCCC
>DATFXE010000004.1:0-2418 GCA_035258585.1 Roseiflexaceae bacterium
CCGCGATCAGCTCCTGATTATCAAAGCCGACGATGGCGACATCGTGCGGTATATTGAGCCCGAGTTTCCGCACGGCATCATACGCACCCATCGCCATGCGGTCGTTGAAACAGAAAAGGGCCGTCGGTGCGGATCGGTGGATGAGCACAAGCGCAGCGTCGTAGCCGCCGCGTGCGGTGCTCTCGCCGGTTTCGACCAAGGCCTCGTCAAAGGCGATCGCGTAGTCC
The DNA here is from genome assembly GCA_035258585.1 of Roseiflexaceae bacterium. Taxonomy (GTDB): domain Bacteria; phylum Chloroflexota; class Chloroflexia; order Chloroflexales; family Roseiflexaceae; genus DATFXE01. The sequence goes on from DATFXE010000004.1 coordinate 228, forward strand.
GCCAGCGCCTGCTTGTACCCCACAAAGCGGCCGAACGACGCCGGAATGGGATCGATATTGTTAAGAAAGCCGATCCGGCGGTGGCCCTTCTGGATCAATACCTCGGTTGCCGCCCGGCCACCCCGCACCTCGTCCGGCACGACGGATGGTAGCGAGCGATCTTCCACAAAACAATCCAGCAGAACCACCGGGACATGCGAGAGCGCGAGCGGCGGCGCCACCGGCCGGTGAAACATGGTGGCGTAGATGATGCCCTCGACCTGCCGTTCCAACAGCATCTCGATGGCGGCGCTTTCGATATCGGTACGGCGGTCGGTGTTGACGATCAACAGCATCTTCTTGCTGTCCCAAGCGGCATCCTGCGCACCCTGGATGATCTTACCCGCGTACGGCGTCGTCGCGACCTCGTCCGAGAGAAACCCAAACATATGCGAGCGCTGCGAGCGGAGACTGCGCGCCGTTGCATTCGGACGATAGCCCAGCTCTTTGATCGCCGCCAAGACGCGGGCGTGTGTCTCCTCGGGGATGTTCGCGCTCAGGACCTTGTTCACGACGAAGGAGACCGTGGTCTGCGAGACGCCGGCGTGTTTGGCCACATCGAGCATTGTCGGGGAACGCTTGGAAGGTTTGTGCGCCACTTTCATTCTCACTTGGATGTGCATCTACGTACGACCCAGGAGATGTCAACAACCGCCAGCTAAAGCAGGCGGTTTCCTGGGAGGTTTGTGATGAATCGCCACCATTCTTGCGTAAGGGATCGCACAAATCGTATTACTAATACGTATTAGTATATTAATCGAGGCTTATTCATTTGTCAAGACCCAAAATAGTGCTCTTTTTCGCACCCTCACTTCCCAACCCTATAGCCGAGAGCAGCAGGATCGAGCCACAGAGGTCACACAGATCACAGAGGGGAGCGAACGAAACTCGGTGTTCTCTGGTTCCCAATCGCCGCGCCGCACCTACACTAGTGGTCAACCACACTGATTTTGCTCTGGAGGCTCGGAGCGGGCTTCGGCCCCTCCGAGCCTCCAGTGGTGGGGGTGCAGGGGGCGGCCTCGTGCCCACACCCAGAGGGGGAACGACGTCGCCCCCGCAACCCCCACCCAGCAGAAACACTGTGGCAAGCCACTAGCGATTGACCACCAGATACGCCAGCAGGATCAGTAGCTGGAACACCACCGGGATCAGCCCGCCCGCGAACAGCTGGCCGCCGCGCCAGTCGTATAGCGCCTCGGCCAGGCCGGCCGCCAGCAGAAACGACCAGGCGATCGCGCCGAGCCACAGCAGCACCGGCAGGAATGGCACGCCAAGCAGCACCATCAGCAGTGCCGCGAACAGCGGCAGCAGCCGCGGCAGCTGGATGGTCGGGTAGAGGTAGAAGCCGCGATAGCCTTCCTCGCCGCCACCGGTCATATCGTCCAGGGTTTGCAGCGCCAGCGCGGTCAGCGGCCATTCCAGCAGCCCCAGCAGGAACAGCACGATCATGCCGCCGATGATCGAGCCGTTGAGCAGGATCCCCTGCTGGATCGAGCGGTCGAACAGCAGCAGCAGCGCCGGGGGCAGCGCCAGCCAGGCCATGGTGCCGAGGGCGCGCAGCATGCGCCGCGTGTTGATGAGCTTGGTTGTATCGTCGTCGCGCGCCTCGGCCACAAGTGTGTCGAGCGTCGGGCCGGCGCGGAAGCTGAGCAGCAGCAAGTTCGACCGGGCGTCGCTCTGAAGGATCGGTTTGTCGGCCGGGCCGCCGCGCTCGGATTGATAGCGTGTCACTTCGAGCACCACGCGCTGCAGCACCTGCTCGAAGTTGCTGATCGCCGACGTGACCAGTACGCCCGGGGCCAGGCTGCCTTCGTAGATCAGGCTGGCCAACCGGCTGGAAGCCGGCAGCCCGGCGGTGGCCTGGATCAATACGATCCGGCTCTCTTCGGAAAGCTCCGTGACCTTGATTGCGGTAATGGCCGACCACGGCACGACGACCCAGCGGCTGAAGTTTCGCACGGCCAGGCCCTCGCCGCGCGTCTCGATATCGGGCAGCAGGTTGCGCAGGCCTGCCAGCAGCCAAATCATCAGGATCAGCAGCAGGTGCGCGGCGATGAGCAGCCACCAGGGCGCCGGCAGCTGTCGCAGCTCCAGCCGGTCGAATAGCGGCTGCGTTTGCAGCACTGGGAAGGTCAGCGCCAGAAATTTCAGC
>DATFXE010000005.1:0-5862 GCA_035258585.1 Roseiflexaceae bacterium
AGCGCCGCCAGCGCGGCTTCGCGCGCCCTGGTGGCGTCGCGGGCGGCGCCCTGGCGCTGCCGGCGCGCGGCGTCGGCCTCGGCCACCGCGTCGAGCTGGCGCTGGCCCGCCTCCAGCATGGCCTGGGCGGTGCCGAACGCGGCCAGCGTGCCGAGGATGGCCGCATCCGACAGCGCGTTGGCGTAGAATAGCTGCGCCTGCGCCAGCTGCCCGGCGCGTTGACGCTTGCGTTCGCCTCCCAGGCTCAGTTTTTGCAGCGCGCCGCGCTCGTCTTCCAACGCGACCCGCGCCACCTTGACGCAGCGCATGTAGGTCTCCTGGGCCAGCGCCAGCGCCGTCGCATAGGCATCGTTGGCCGTCTGCAAATCGCCATAGGCGCCTTTCTGCCGCTGGTAGGCCGCCAGCGCGCTCTCGCGCAGCGCGCCGCCCTGGCGCATCCGCTCGGCGCTGTAGCCGAAGCCGGCCAGCGCCGCCGCCAGGCTAGGCTCGGCAAGCGCGTTGGTGATCGCAATGTTCGCCAGGTTGAGACGCTGCTCGATGCTTGTTCTCATAGGGATTGAATTACTCCTGTCTACGATGTTGTGGTTCGAAGTTGCCTGACCCCTTGCTCTCCCGCATTCCACCTTCGCCGTCGGCGTCGTTACATACGTATGCGTCCTCCTCGATCATGCGCCCGTCGTCGCTACATGTGCGCATGTGCTCCCCGCTCATGTCGCCCGTCGTCGCTGCATGTGGGCATGTGCTCCCCGCTCATGTTGCCCGTCGTCACTACATGTGCGCATGTCCTGCTCGATCATGTCGCTCGTCGTCGCTACATGTGGGCATGTGCGGGGGAACATGACACTCGTCGCCGCCCCCCATGCAGATGTTCCGACAGGTCGGCTGTCATCGACACATGTGTGGATGCACTTCTACACATGGTCGTTCGTCAGTGTTACACCGCTGGATGTTTGTGTTTGTTACGGTGGCGGGGTTTGGGCCTCAGGGCTGTTGCAAAGTCGGGCGCGCGACGGGCTGTCGCTGCCGTCGATAAATCGGTCACGCTGCCTCTGAACGTCGCACAGCAGGGTGTATAATAGCGACGAGGCACACCATGGCGCGCTGTTGACCTCGGACACGCCGGAAGCGGCGCTCGATGATTGAGCCGCTGTATCGACCTGACAGATGAAGAGGGCAGCGATGACTGTTGACACCCAAGACCTTGAACTCAAGCTTATCCGGCGGGCTGCTGGATTCGAGCTAGACTTGCTGCCGCTCCAAGGGCTGTGGACCGAGGAGCAGTACCTCAAGCTTACAGATCAGACAAACCAACTCATCGAGTTTACCGATGGTTATCTAGAAGGCCTCTCGATGCCAACTCGCAGCCATCAGCGGATGCTTGCCTGCCTATACGAACTATTCGCGGCGTTTCTGCGGCTTCACGGCGGTGAGGTGTTGTTCGCGCCGCTCCGTTTGCAGATTCGTCCAGGAAAGCAACGCGAGCCGGATATGTTACTCGTCCTTGACGAACACGATCCACGTAACCAGGATCGGTTCTGGCTGGGAGCCGATCTGGTAGTCGAGATCGTCAGCGCGGATAATCCTGAGCGCGACACAGTCGAAAAGGTGGCCGACTACGCCGAGGCGCAGATCCCCGAGTACTGGATCGTCAACCCGCTCGACGAGACGATCACCGTGCTGGTGTTGGCTGGTGATGCCTATGCCGCCCACGGCGTGTTTCGGCGGGGCGATAGGGCAGATTCATCCTTGCTGCCGGGCTTTGCGGTGCTCGTGGATTCCGTATTTGATGCCCGGTAAGCGCGCGCGAGTAAGACCAGATGCGTATCGTTACCGGATTAGGCGCCGGCCTGTCCCTCCAATCGCCAGTTGACCAGGTCTGCGATGACCGCGACATCGCCACCACTCGCGCCCAACTTGACGACGCGACCTTCGCGGCGGCATGGGCGGAAGGACGAGCGATGACACTGGAGCAGGCGATCGCCTATGCCCTGGAGGTGGATGCTATAGGGATGTAAACAATTCCGTGGCAACCCTCCCGCAGGGTGTGTGCGGCGGCATCAATCACAACGCAATCAACCTGCGGGAGGGTGAGCGCCTAGAGATTATGGTCACGCTCACGATTGCGGCGCAACACTGCATCGCACACATCGCGGGCGAGGCGACCTCGCCCCTACGTTCGATGCCGGCGATGCGATTGAGGATAACGCAATCGGGCCATGCTGTGCCACCCGCCAACGTTACCGTGCTACGGCCGACATGTACAGCTTGCGCACGCCTGCGGGCTCGACCGTCCGCAGCTTCACGCTGACGGGCGGGCCGCCAGTGGGCGGATCAGCCCCATCGATCGCGCCGTAGCGCGCGTTGACGATCGCCGTATCGCCGCCGGTCGCCAGGTCGACGCGCGCAACCAGTCTGCGCGTCAGCGTCGTATCGGGCGCCAGTGATGGGATGCTCCAGGTAACGATTGAGCCGCTCAGCACGCCCCCGTCCGAGGCGCTCACGAAGCTCGTGTGCAGCGGCAGCGTGTCGCTCAGCACCACCGCCTGGTCGAGCGAGCGATCGGTCTTCAGCGCCAGGGTATACGTGATCAGATCGCCAGGCGCGACCTCCTGCGCAGGTTCGGCGGTCTTCGTCAGCGCCAGCGAGCCGACGTTGACCAGCGGCCCGGCCACCACCATGGCGTAGGGCTGTGTCGCGATGGGCACGTTGTAGCCACGCACCTCTACCTTGTACTGCCCAGGCGGCGGGCGGTCGATCACAATCCCCTCGACATTGTTGAGCCGGTCCCCGCCTGGCACATTGTTGCCGCGGTAGGTTGCGCCGCCGGGCCCGGTCACGATCAGATCCAGGTCGTTGACCAGCTTCGTCTGCGCGGAAAGCGAGCCGGGCGGATCGGTCCAGGCCAGCATGATCCGCAGCGGCTGCGCGCTATCTACCACCGTCAGCGAGCGGTCCGGCGCTGACGCATAGCTGAACGACTGCCCGGTCGCCAACCCGCCGGCATGATCGTCGACCCAGATCGCGTATGGTGGCGCGCTCATGAAACTCAGGTCGACGCGGCCCCAGCCTTCGACATTGTTCGGGCGAGTCGCGGGAATCTCCTGGGTTGTCCCAGTACCGTACTGCCCCGGCCCCATGTCGTGGGTAGTGTCTAGCAGAGTCGCTTTGACCGCGGCCGCGCTTGGATTGGGGATGCCGCGCGCAATCAGCCACTGGCGCGTCAGCGCGCCCGCGCCGGCCACCAGCGGTGTTGCCATCGACGTGCCGCCGGAGTAGACGTAGTTGTTATTGCTGGCGTATACGCCCCACAACGTGCCGGCGTTCGGCTCGTGCGAGCGGTCCGACACGATGTTGATGCCCGGCGCGACGATGTCGGGCTTGCTACGGCCGTCGTCGGCCGGCCCGCGCGAGGAGAAGGCGGCCATGCCCTCGGCATTATTGGATGGCAGATCGTCTTTGATCGGGGGCGTTGCGAAACAGAACGAGTATTGGTCGAAGTAGAACCAGGGAAGCTCGCTGTATCCGCCACTGGAGCGCAGGCTCTCGGCCGCCCCTACCGTGATCACATTCTTGGCGGTCCCCGGCGCCAGCAGCGAGTCGGGATCGACCACACCATCGCCGCCCTGGCAGAAGTTGGCCGAGTCGGGCACGCCATCGCGGCCGGAGTTGCCGGCTGCGAAGAAGATCGCCATGTCGGGGTGATCCCACGTAAAGCGGTCGGCATCGCGCGATCCAGAAGGGTAGCCGCCGTACTGCGCCGGCCCGGGGGTGTCACTGGTCGTATCGCCCCAGCTGTTGGTGTGCAGCCGCGCTCCGTCGGCGTACGCCTGGCCGAACAGCTTGTAGTAATCCGGGTCGAGGCCAATGATCTCGCCTTGCGCGTTGGCCTCGAAGGCCTGGATCACGAGGCCAGCCTCCGGCGCCACGCCCGCGAACGAGCCGGCATACTGGTGTTGCGCCGGCCGCGCCCCCGACTGCGCACCCGCGCCGGCCGCCGATCCGGCCACATGCGTGCCGTGCCCGAATGTATCGGCCAGATCGCCGCCGGTCGCGAGAACATGCGTGGCGACCAGCCGGCCGGCAAAATCGGCACTGATCGTCTTAGGGTTGCCGGTGTCGAGTCCCGAGTCGGCCACGCCAATTATCTGGCCGGCGCCATACAGGCCGCGATCCTGCCAGGCCGCATCGACATGCATAATTGCGCGGGCGACGTCGTTCAGCAGGCGCGGGCGCGGAGCCGGCTCGATCCAGCGCACCGACGGCAGCGCGGCGGCGCGCAGCAGCGTATCGACATCCGAGAGGCTGGCTGGGCTGATCGCGGCGGCGCGCATATCGCGATCGAGCGTTCCGCCGTCGTCGGGCCAGCCCAGCACACGCACCTGGCCGACGGATGCATCGCCGCGCGCCAGGGCGCGCAGCAGACGCGGGTCCAATTTATCGGCTAGGGTCAGCGCGGCTTGGCTGACGACCTGCGGCAGGCGCGCCGCGGCGGCGATCTGATCCGGGCTGCCGCGCACCAGGTAGGCAAAGTCGGGCACATATTCAAGCAGCGCCACACCGGTCTGCTCGAGCGCGGCGCGATCGGCGGGCGCGATCGGCCCGCGCAACTGCACGATCGCGTAGGGGCCAGACGGAGCTGATAGCGCTCGCGCCGCGGCTATGGAGCGCGGCGTTTGGTCGAGGAGCGTGCGGTGGAGCCATAGCCGCGGCATAGGGTTGGATGGCGCGGCAGCGGCGGTTGCCAGCGAGGCCGCGAGCAAGGCTACGACGAGCAATAAAGCGGATAGGCGCATAAAGCTCCCGACGGTTGCAGCGCCGACCATGCGGATCGTGGGCAAGATAAATGGACAGACGATGCAATCATTCTACTGCATAACGCTCGGGAGCACTATAGCCTATCGCTCCTAAGTTCGCTGCGGCTGCCATTTCTAGTACACGTTGGCAGAAATCCCTTCCCAATACTGACGATAGACGATAGACTATGGACGATGACGTTATCGTCTATCGTCTATCGTCCATCGTCTATCGTCTATCGTCAGGTGAACCAGCAAGGAATGTCGGACAGCTGTACTAGAATAGTTGTTCGAGTGCGTCGACTAATTCCAGGCTGCTCTTCGCCTCAGCCGCCAGGGCTGCGGCATTTTCCTTCTCCAGAGCCTCCTGCTGGGTCTTCAAACTGTTTTCAAATTGCGTGACCGCATCGGATCCATTGTGGGCCAGGATGATCGGCTTGAGCCTGGCCCAAACCGCATTGATTTTGGCCAGGCTATCGGCAGCCGCACCATCGTCGGCGCGCTTATCCAGTATGATCTGCCGCTCCAGCACATCGAGCCAGCCCAGATCGGTAGGTAACGCGGGATGGTACACAATGAACAGATCGACGACAGCCGCGCTCAGGTCGTTGGCGGCCTGGAGTGTGCCAGGCGCATCCTTGGCCGCCGAAGTCTTCTGCAAATGCTCAAGCGCGGTTGTCAGCGCATCTTGAAACGGCTGCGGCACATGATCGCTCGCCGCCAGGGATCGATACGCGCTCCAGGCTTTGGCGATCGTGGCGACGTCGGCCGTCACATGCGCCCAATCGCCGGCCGGCACAATGTCAAAGATGTCCTCGGCCTGGGCCTCAATCGTCGACAAGGGCTCGGGCACAGTCCCCTGTGCAGCATCCATGCGGATGGACAGGACCAGATTGTCCAGCTCATCCTCCGCGCGCTCCTGGACGATCCCATAATTGGCGGCATAGACCTTGTGTTCGATGCTGTTGTCCATCAGCGTTTCTTTGACCAGCATGCCCTGGTCGGTCGGCCCGGCCGGCGTGTCCACCTTTTCGCTCATGCTCACAATCTCGTCGGTTTCATACACCAC
>DATFXE010000006.1:0-4576 GCA_035258585.1 Roseiflexaceae bacterium
ACGACCTGGTGAACATCAACGACCTGGTGCAGCAGGCCGCCGCGGCCGGCCGCCGTATCTTCGAGGTGCTCGACGCGCCCGCGACGATCGCCGACGCGCCGGGCAGCCGGCCGCTGCCCGCGCCGCTGCGCGGCGAGCTGCGCTTCGAGAATGTGACATTTGGGTATGATCCTGGCCATCCGGTGCTGGAGCATATCTCGCTGCACATCCGCCCCGGCGAGCGAGTCGCGCTGCTCGGGCCATCTGGCGCGGGCAAATCCACGCTGCTGGCGCTCGTCGCGCGGCTGTACGACCCCGACTCCGGGCGGGTGCTGATCGACGGCCACGATCTGCGCGATGTCACACTGGCCTCGCTGCGCTCGCAGACCGCGCAGGTGCAGCAGGAGACCTTTCTATTCAACACCAGCGCGCTAGAAAATTTGCGCTTCGGCCGGCCCGACGCGACCTATGACGAGGTCGAGGCCGCCGCGCGCGCCGCCAACGCCCACGGCTTTCTGAGCGCGCTGCCGGATGGCTACGACACACTGGTGGGCGAGCGCGGGGTCAAGCTCTCGGGCGGGCAGAAGCAGCGCCTGGCGGTGGCGCGCGCGTTTCTGACCGACCCGCAGCTATTGCTGCTGGACGAACCGACCAGCGCGGTCGAGCCTGAATCCGAGGCCCTGATCGTCGAGGCGATCGAGCGGCTGATGCAGGGCCGCACCACGCTGGTGGTCTCGCACCGCCTCTCGCTGGCGCGTACGGCCGACCGGGTGGTGGTGGTCGTCGGCGGGCGGATCGCCGAGCAAGGGCCGCCCGACGAGCTTCTGGCCGACCCCGACAGCCACTTCGCCACGATGCTGCGGGCGGATTCGGCGTTTGCGCTGGCGGCGTGATAAGGATTAGGGGTTAAGGGTTAAGGGTTAATCTCGATGATAACATTGTTCACATCGAATGCCTTGAGCCTAACCCCTAACCCTTAACCCATAACAAGGAGCACCCGTGGCAACTACAACCCGCGCGCGCTACCCGGCGCTGCGGTATCGCAACTTCACGCTAATCTGGAGCGGCCTGCTGGTGTCGAACATGGGCACCTGGATGCAGAATGTGGCTCAGAGCTGGCTGATCTACAAGCTGACCGGCAACAACCCGCTCTACCTCGGCTGGCTCGGCCTGGCCTTCGCCGTGCCCATGGTGCTTGTGCCGCCGCTTGGTGGCGCGCTGGCCGATCGGGTCGACCGGGTCAAGCTGCTGTACGTCACCCAGACAGGCTCGCTGCTGTTGGCGGCGCTGCTGGCGATGCTGGCCTGGAGCGGCGCGGTTCAGCCCTGGCACATTCTGCTGACCACTTTCGGCGGCGCGCTGCTGCTGGCATTCGACAACCCAACCCGCCAGGCGCTGATCCCGGAGCTGGTGCCGCGCGAGGATCTGTTGAACGCGCTCTCGCTCAACTCGGCCACCTACACCGGTGCGGCGCTCATAGGCCCGGCGCTGGCCGGCGTGCTGCTGGATGTCGTCGGCGCGGGCTGGCTATTTATGCTGAACGCGCTTAGCTTTCTGGCGGTGATCTGGGCGCTGCGCTCGATGCGCGACCTGCCAATCCGGCCGAGGCGGCCGGTTCCGCTACGTGAGGCCCTGTTTGGCGGATTCATCTATGCCTGGAAGCAGCGGCTGATTCTATTCCTGCTGCTGCTCTCGGCGCTGGCGGCGCTGTTCGGCCGCTCATACCAGCAACTGCTGCCGATCTTTGCCGACGATATCTGGCGAGTTGGCCCGAGCGGCTATGGCACGCTGCTAGCCGCCGGCGGCGCCGGCGCACTGATCGGCGCCTTTGCGATGGCCTCGATCAAGGCGATCGAGCGGCAGGGGCGCGTGCTGGTGATCAGCGGCCTGATCTTCTGCGCCGCGCTGGCGGTGTTCGTACTGTGCCCATGGTTCTGGCCGGGCGTGATGCTGCTCGCTATTGTGGGCATCGCGGCGACGGTGTTCTCGACCATGATCGCCACAGTGATCCAGCTGCGCGTGCCGGGCGAGCTGCGCGGCCGGGTGATGAGCCTCTACGCGATCACGCTGATCGGCCTGCCCTCGCTGGGGGCGCTGGGTGTGGCAGCGCTGGCCAACACCCTCGGCGCCGAGGGTCCGAGCGCCTGGTCGCGAGTGCTGCTGGTCCTGCTCGACGCGCTTGGAGTCAACGCGCTGACCAGCCAGCTTGGCGCGGCGGCCGGCGCGCCACGGGCGATCATTGTTGGGGCGCTGGCGCTAACGCTGGTGCTGGTGGTCACCGCGCCGCTGTTTGTGCGCGAAGGCGCGGCATCTACCGCGCCTTGATGCGCAACTCACGCACAGTTTGTGGGCCAGTGCGTGGGCGGCCAAGCCGCCCACGCACTGGCCCACGATAACAGGACTTACGCGGTCGCCTACTCAGTGGGAGGCTTGGAGGGCGAAAGCCCTCCACCCTACATCGATATCAAGCGATGGCTTACACCAGCGCCTTCTCGGTCTCGCGGTCAAACACGTGCATCTTGCCCATATCGACCACTAGATCAAGCGGCTGGCCCACGCGCGCACCTGTGCGCGGGTCCAGCCGGCTGACCATCTCCTTGCCGCCGTTCTCGACGTAGGCGAACACCTCGCTGCCCAGCGGCTCGACCACCGTCACATTCGCGCTCAGCTTGGCCGCCTCATCCACACCGCGCGGCACATAGTGCGCGTCGTGTATATCCTCCGGGCGAATGCCAAAGTAGATCGCCTTGCCGACTTGGTTGCCCAGCACATCGAGCTTCTGAGTGGGCAGCGGCAGCTGGAACGAGCCCAAATCGACCACCGCCCCGCCGTCCTTGCGATCGAGCTTGGCTTCGAAGAAGTTCATAGCCGGCGAGCCGATGAAGCCGGCCACGAACATATTCGCCGGGGTATCGTAGAGCACCTGCGGCGAATCGAGTTGCTGCAAGATGCCGTCCTTCATCACCGCGATACGCGTGCCCATCGTCAGCGCCTCGGTCTGGTCGTGGGTGACGTAGATGAAGGTGGTCTTGAGGCGCTGGTGCAGCTTGGAGATCTCCGAGCGCGTCTGCACGCGCAGTTTGGCGTCCAGGTTGGAGAGCGGCTCGTCCATCAAGAACACCGCCGGATTGCGCACGATCGCGCGGCCGAGCGCTACGCGCTGGCGCTGGCCGCCAGAGAGCGCCTTGGGCTTACGGTCGAGCAGGTGGCCGATCGAGAGCATCTCGGCGGCCTCCTTGACGCGCTTGTCGATCTCGGCCTTGGGGGTCTTGCGCAGCTTGAGGCCGAAGGCCATGTTGTCATAGACCGACATATGCGGGTAGAGCGCGTAGCTCTGGAAGACCATGGCGATGTCGCGGTCCTTGGGCGGCACATCGTTGACCACGCGGTCGCCGATGTAGATGTTGCCGTCGGTGATCTCCTCCAGCCCAGCCAGGCAGCGCAGCGCGGTGGTCTTGCCACATCCGGAAGGCCCGACCAGCACCAGGAACTCCTGATCGTTGATGTCGATATCGAGGTCTTTCAGCACCGAAACCTCGCCGAAGCGCTTCCAGACATGGTCGAACTTGATACTTGCCATTGGGTTTGCTCCTTTGCAGCTAATTGCAGATTGCAGATTGCAAACTGCAAATTACCGATATTGGTGAAGAGTTGACTCTCAACATATTGCGTAACTCCTACATATATCACAGATCACAGATATCCACATCCTTAATCTGCAATCTGAAATCTAAAATCTACAATCGCGGCGGTCCGGTCGATCTGCGTACCACCAGCCGGGCGCTGAGCGTGGCGCTCTTGGCGGCGTGGGCGCGGTGCTCGATCGCGTCGATCAGCAGCGCCGCCAGGTGCTCGCCGACCGCCCGGCGCGGCTGACGCAGCGTCGTGAGCGGCGGGTGGCTGCGCGCGGCCAGCGGCACGTCGTCGAACCCGATCAGCGATATGTCGCGGCCGGCTTCCAAACCTGCGTCGTAGAGCGCATGCATCGCGCCGAAGGCCAGCTCGTCGCTACAGGCCAGCACGGCCGTCGGCGGTTTGGGCGCGCCAAGCAGCTCGCCCATGGCCTGGTAGCCGTCCTCCTCGCCGCGGCCTGCCTCGACGATCAGCGCAGGGTCGATCGCCAGCCCGGCGGCGGCCAGCGCGTCGGCGTAGCCGAGGTAGCGCGGCTCGCTCTCAGCCAGCTCGGATGGCAGCTGGATCAGCCCGATCCGCCGGTGCCCCAGCCCAAGCAGGTGCCGCAGCGCCGTCGTGGCACCGGCCCGGCCATCCACCACCACGAACGGGCTATGGCATCCCGAGGGCGCCGGCCCGGCGCAGGCGTGCGGGATAGCGGCTTCACACAGCGCTCGCGCCCGCTCATCGTCGACCTGCATGTCGAGCAGCAGTAGCCCATCGACACGGCCGGTGCGGGCCAAGTTCAGGCACAAATCGGACTCGCTCTCGGCGCCGGCGTTGGCCAACAGCAGATAGTAGCCGCGCAGCGCCGCCGCGTCGGAAAGGCCGGCCAGCAGCTCGGCCAGCGCCGGGTCGGCCAGGCGGCCCGGCAGCGCCGGTAGCGTCAGGCCGAGCGTGTGGCTGCGCCCACGCATGCTGCGGG
>DATFXE010000007.1:0-2819 GCA_035258585.1 Roseiflexaceae bacterium
AATTCGGGATGATTCATGACCTCCCTGCAAACGCCGGCTGCGTAAGTCCTTTAAATAAGAACTAAATCGCAACAGGCGAGGGACAACACTTAGCGCCCGGCCCCCAGCGCGCGCTGCGCGATCAGGTAGAGCATGATCTCGCTGGTGCCGGCGGCAATGCCCCACGCCGGCGCCCAGCGGTGTGCCGCCTCGAGTTGACCCCCGACGGGCGCCGCGGCGTCGAAGCGATCGAGCGTGCCGGCCAGGCCCATGATCTCGCCGGCGACATGGGTGAGGCGCTTGCACAGCTCGCCGGCGTACCACTTCGACATGGCCGATCGCACCTCGTCGACCTCGCGACGGGCCTGGAGCGCTACCACGCGCCAGGCCAGCAGCCGCGCGGCGTCGACTTCGCCGGCCAGCGCGGCGACACGCTGGCGCACGATTGGGTCGCTCTGGCCACTCGATCGAATCTGGGCGATCAGCAGGTCGAGCCAGCGCGCGGCCTCAGCCGCGATCGCCAGACCATTACGCTCGACCGCCAATGCCTGATTCAGCAGCGGCCAGCCGCCGTTCAGCGTGCCGACGATGTTTTCGCGCGGCACGCGCAGACCATCCAGCACTATTTCGTTGAAATGCTCGTCGCCGATCGTCCACATCGGGTTGATCTGCACCTGCGGATGGCGCATGGGCACGAGGAACAGCGTGATACCCTGGTAGCGCCCGGCGTCAGGATCGGTGCGCGCGGCAATCAGGCCGTAGCCGGCCAAGTGGCCGACCGAGTTGAAGATCTTGGCGCCGGTGATCACAAAATCATCGCCATGCGCCACGGCGCGGGTGCTGAGCGCCGCGAGATCGGAGCCGGCATCGGGCTCGGTATAGAGGATGTTGCAGATCAGCTCGCCACGGGCGATCGGAGGCAGCAGCATGCGCTTCTGGGCCTCGGTGCCGGCCAGGAACAGAAATGCGCCAAAAATACTGATCGTCAGCCCATAAACCATGAGCGGCACGCCGGCGCGGGCAGCCTCTTCGACAAAGATACCAGCCTCGATCTCGCTTTTGCCGCCGCCGCCGTATTCCGCCGGCCAGTGGACCGCCAGCCAGCCGCGATCGGCCAGCATGCGATACAGCTCAGGCGAGTGCTGCGAGGCGCGCGGCGGCTGCGCGCGCATGCCGGCGAGGATGCCCTGAACCATCGTGCTGTTCAGGAACGCGCGTATCTCGCCGCGCAATGCCCCCTGCTCCGATGTGAAGCCGAAATCCATATGGCCTCAAAATACAAGCAGCGGATCGACATCTGTCGATCCGCTGGCTGTGTCGCAAAATAGCGCCTGCGGCCCTACTTTGTCTCGCGGTAGGCCACGTGCCGCCGCAATATCGGGTCATACCGGCGCAGCTCCAGACGGTTCGGATCGTTCTTGCGATTCTTCATTGTGGTGTAGGTGTGGCCGCTCTCGGTGCTGCGCAGCTTGATAACGATGCGGTTACCCTTCTTGCTCGCCATGGGTCCTTCCTTAAATATCGCTGATCAGGGCCTCAGAAGCCCATCCATCCGCCTACAAACCGGCTGCTATTGTAGCAGGAAACGCCTAAAAAGACAAGCTCTCGCAAACAGGAGTTCCGCGGTGGAGGGGTTTGGGGAGCCCGGGTGCCCTCTGGGCGCCTCCCCAAGATCTTCTTTTTTCTGGCTCACTACGGCTTGCCGCCGTAGTGAGCCAGAAAAAAGCTTCTTGGAGAGCTTGCAGCCCTCCAAACCTCCCTGCCAACGCCGACTGCGTAACTCCTGTCACAAAAAGGATCAGCGCACACACAAAGATGAGACAAATCACCACAAAAAGATGGGAAAACCTCTGCGACGAGTATAGATCGTAGCGCGTTCGACGGCGCACTGGCGCATTCATCGCCCCAGGAGCGCAGAGATGAGCAGATTGTGAGCAGGGAGACGTAGACGCCAGAGGATGGAATATGGTAAAAATATAGTTAAGAAGTTTGCCCGACGATATACCCTGTTGATGGTGGGGATGTTCGAGAGGAGCTAACAACACTATGCCACACGTACTAGTTGCCGATAGCGATGGAACCAGCCTTCAGCATATCGTCTCGCTACTTGAACACGCGCGTTACCAGGTCACCCGGGCCAACGACGGCAAGAGCGCGATGAAGGTGGTAGCCAACCAGACACCGGATCTGGTATTGATGGAAGTATTGCTGCCGGATCAAGAAGGCTTCGAGATCTGCCGGCGCATCCGCCGCACATCCGATGTGCCGATCGTCTTCTTGAGCACCAAGGCGCGCGCGGAGGACCGTGTGCTGGGGCTAAAGTTGGGCGCGGATGATTACCTGGCGAAGCCTTGCGCCCCGGCCGAGCTGCTCGCGCGCGTCAACGCGGTGCTGCGGCGCGCCGAGCGCGCCCGCCGACCGCCGACAACCACACTGAACCAGTGCGCCTGGACGCTCGATCCGCTCAAGCAGGTCTGCGTAATCGACGACGGCAAGGCAGTCGAGCTGACACCGCGCGAGGTTCACTTGCTGGCCTTCCTGATGAAGCGTGGCGGTCGCGTTTGCACCACCAACCAGATCATCCGGCACGTTTGGGGTTTCGCCGGCCAGCAGGCCCGCAGCATCGTGGCGACCTCGGTCTGGCGGCTGCGCGCCAAGCTTGAGATCGACCCACAGAACCCGCGCCACCTGCTGACGATCCGCAACGTCGGGTACAAGTTCGACGCTATAGCGTGATGGGCTTTCAGCGCAGGGGTCAGGGTTTGGAGTTGCGGAATAGTCTCTCCGATGCCGGGCAGCGTTCAGGCAAAACCGCAGACCAAAATTGGTTTTACAATGAC
>DATFXE010000008.1:0-7079 GCA_035258585.1 Roseiflexaceae bacterium
CTCCAGCTCGTGCTCGAAGGCTGCGTAGCCCTCGACCGCCTGCCGTGAAACCGGCGAGGATGCCAGGCTATACGGATAGCGATCGTACTGAAAACTATTGACGACGATATAACTAACTTTGGCATCCCTAAGCTGTTGCACCGATATTGTGTGAATACTATCGTAATAGCGCACCTTGAAGTCGTCTAGGTGTTGCGGACTATAGGTGCGGCTTCCCAGCAGAATATACGAGCCGTGCGGCAGGTTGGCCTCGATCCAGCCGGCGGCCAGCACCCGCGTGTCCGCGCGCGCCCCAGCCGCGAGGATGGCGCTTGTACCGAGTGGTATAGCCACCAATATAAGCGCAACAGCAGCCGCGAGCGCGCGTCCGAATGTTCGCCCGCGCACTCCGCGCCACAGCTCAAACAAGGCGAATGCGGCCAGCAGCGCCATCAGCGGGTAAGCCATGTGCAGGTAGCGCGCAAAGAATGGGAATGGCTTGGCGGGCGAGCTCTCCACCTGGAAGTAGGCCAGTAGCACGGCGGCCGAGATCAGGATCAGCAGCCGTCTGCGCTTGACCGCCGCCAAGAGCACGCCCGCCAGGAAGAACAGTGTCGCCGGAAGGGTGATACCGGGCACGATCGCGTAGCGCAGATAGAACGTCCACCAGTAGTCGATGCCGCGGATGACGGTTCCATCGCGATGGCCGCTGCTGGCATAGTCGACTTGAAAGAGAAAGCCCTGCCTGAAGTCGGGCCATTCGGTGATGATCTGCGGATTGAAGATCGCAAATGTCAGGGCCGCCAGGCCGACTGACGCAACGCTTTGCCAGGCAAACAGCGCCCTAAGCCGAGCCGCCGCGGGTGCGCTGAACACCACAAACAGATGCGCCAGCAGAAAGATCGGCAGCAGCAGCAGGCCGGTGTATTTCGTGCCAGCCGCCAGCCCGATCAGCGCACCGCTCCACAGGTAGTAGCCTTTCCGCCCGGTCTTGACCAGCGCACAAATGGCCAGCATCGCCGCGGTGAACCAGAACATGAGCGGGATGTCCTCTTTCACGTACAGGCTGCCCATCACGTTGACCGGAAAGACGGCGAAGAACAGGCTAGCGAACAGCGCCGGCTTCGATTCTTCAAAGACCAGCTTGCCGATTAGAAAGACCAGCACGATCGCGCCGAGCGAGAACAGGATCATATAGGCGGTAAACCCGATCCGCATGCGCTGGTCGTCGGTAGGCAGCCCAAGCAGCGATACCGTTTTCCAGATCGCCGCGTAGCTTCGAATCACGAACAGCGGCTGGTTGTAGAGCAAATAGCGCTTGTTCGGCTCGCTGGGCAGCGTTCCTTTGGTTGCCAGCTGCCTGGCCTGGTAGAACTTGTCGGGAGCATCGGGGGATACAGACGCGGAGAGATCCGAGTCGTGGGCGACGTTCCAGAAACGTAGGGCAGCAGCCAGCAAGAGTATCGCAAACAGCAAGAGCATCGTTGCTTGGCGAGCATAGACACGCTGAGGCATGAGCTTCGATATCCTCCTTGGCATTGAGGTTATTATACATGTTGACGTAGGAGGCGAGTAATTGTACTTGGCCCTTGACACAGATGTTCAAGCTGATGCTCGGCGAAGCGGCACGGCGGCCAATGGTCGCCGACATGATCAACACGATCGGGCCGGGGCGCATCTTTCCGTTGCTGCGCCGGTATATCGAGCGGCAGACGGATGCGGGGGTATTCCGCCGCATGGACTCGGGCGCCGCTGTCCGCTGCTTCTTCGGCTCGCTGATGGCCTTCGTTCTGACCCGCGAAATCTTCCCGCAGCCTGACTCGGCCACGCTCAGCGCCGAGACGATGGTACAAACCGCGATCGATATTTTTCTGCAGGGGATGCTGGCGCCGCCCGCAGCCACCGACACACCGATCTAGTTTTTGGCGCTTATCGTTTATTGACCAATCAATAAACCATGTGGAGGTGATCGTATGGCTCTCGACACGCACGAGGCGCTCCAGCGTTCGGCTGCGCCCAACCCTCACCCTATCCACGACGTACGCGAGACCACTTGCTGTATCGTCGGCGGCGGGCCGGCTGGGGCGGTGCTGGCGCTGCTGTTGGCGCGCCAGGGCATTTCCGTGACACTGCTGGAGCAGCACGCCGACTTCGACCGCGACTTCCGCGGCGACACACTGCATCCATCCATCCTGGAGGTCATGGACGAGATCGGCCTGGCCGAGAGGCTGCTCGCACTACCCCACGCCAAGGTGCGCACCGCGACCGTCCCGGTGGCCTCCGGGCCAGCCCCGGTGGTCGACTTCAGCAGCTTAAAGACGCGCTTCCCGTTCATCGCGATGATGCCGCAATCGCGCTTCCTCGACTTCATCACCGCCGAAGCCCAGCGCTATCCCAGCTTCACGCTGGTGATGGGCGCCAACGTGCAGGAGCTGGTCGAGGCGGATGGCGCCGTACGCGGCGTGCGCTACCATGGCCGTGACGGCTGGCACGAAGTGCGCGCCCTGCTCACCGTAGGCGCCGATGGGCGCTTCTCGAAAGTCCGCAAGCTGGCGGGCCTCACGGCGATCGCGGCGTCGCCGCCCATGGACGTGCTATGGCTGCGGGTATCCAAACACCCCGAGGAAGTCGGCGGGATCATGGGCCGCTTCGGCAGCGGCGCCATGCTGGTCGAACTAGACCGCGGCGCCCAATGGCAGCTGGGCTATGTCATTCGCAAGGGCAGCTACAAGCAGGTGCAGGCGGCAGGCATCGACGCGCTGCGCCGCTCGATCGCCGCCCTCGATCCCACGCTGGCCGACCGTGTCCATGAGCTACAGGACTGGAAGCAGGTCGCGCTGCTCTCGGTCGCCGCGGACCGGCTGAAACGCTGGTACAAGCCCGGCCTGCTGCTGATCGGCGACGCGGCACACGTCATGTCGCCAGCCGGCGGCAACGGGATCAACTACGCGATCATGGATGCGGTCGCGACCGCCAATCTGCTAACCGGGCCGCTCAAGGCCGGTCAGGTGACGGTTACCGACCTGGCGCGGGTGCAGCGGCGGCGGGCGCTGCCGACGCGAGTCATCCAGACGATCATCAGCGGCGTCCAGAACCGTGTGATCAACCGCGCGCTGGACCCAAGCACCGCGTTTCGGCTACCGCTGCTCTTCCGCCTACCGATCGTCCGGCAACTGTCGTTTGTGCGCGAGCTGCCAGTACGCCTGATCGGCTTCGGCATCCGGCGCGAGCATGTGCATCCGGCGCTGCGCGAACCACGGCCTGCGCTCCAGGCGCTTCAGTCGTAATTCCACGCATGGAGAAGCAGAGTAATCTATACGAATATATTTAGGAGTTACGCGGTTGGGAGGTTTGGAGGGCTTTGCCCTCCAAAGAACCCTTTCTTTTTCTACCCACCTGTGGCGGCTTTGCCGCCACAGGTGGGTAGAAAAAGAAGGTTCTCGGGGGCCTGCGGCCCCGGGTACCCTCTGGGTGACCCCCGCTAAAACGCCAGCTGTGTAAGTCGTAATATTTTCTCACTATTCGTTTGCGTTCGTGCAATTCGCGGATTCTTGGTCGACGTTCTAAGTCACGCCGTGCTGCCGGTCTGATAGATCCCGCGCACGATCGCCTCGATCTCGGGCTCCTCGACCGTCAAATCGCGGATGCGGTAGCGCGCGGCCACATCCGCGATCAGGGCGGCGGCGGTGGTCGCCTCGCGATCAAAGCGCAGCCAGACCCGCGGCCCCTCGCGCCGCACCAGCTGGGCATTGGCGATCGGCAGCGCAGCTGGGCCTTCGTCGATCGGGCCATCGAGATCGACCACCAGTGTGCGCTGGCGTCCGAAGCGCGTGCGCAGCGTCTCGAGGCCGCCGTCGTAGATCACACGACCGTGGTCGATCAGCACCCCCCGCTGGCACAGCCGGGTGATGTCATCCAGGTCGTGGGTGGTCAGCAGCACCGTCACGCCGCGCGCGCGGTTGATATCGGTCAGGAACTGGCGGATGCGCTCTTTCGCCACCACGTCCAGGCCGATGGTCGGCTCATCCAGGAACAGGATCGCCGGCTCGTGCAGCAGCGCCGCGGCTAGATCGGCGCGCATGCGCTGCCCGAGCGAGAGCTGGCGCACTGGGGTCGCCAGAAACGGCCCAAGCTCCAGCAGCTCGGCGAATTCGCGCAGATTGGCGCGCCAGCGTGCCTCGGGGACGCGATAGATGTGACGCAGCAGCTCGAACGATTCGATCGTCGGCAGATCCCACCAGAGCTGGGTGCGCTGCCCAAACACAACGCCGATCCGCCGGACATGCTCGACCCGCTGCTGGTGCGGCACACGGCCATCCACCGCAAGATGCCCGCCGCTTGGCACCAGGATACCGGTCAGCATCTTGATCGTCGTGGATTTGCCGGCACCGTTCGGACCGATGTAGCCGATCATCTCGCCGGCTTCGACCTGAAACGACACGCCGTCCACCGCGTTGAGCTGCCGATACTCGCGCGCCAGCAGCGTCTTGATTGCGCCAAATCGGCCTTCCCGGCGCACCGCCAGGGCGAACGTCTTGCACAGATTCTCGACTTCGATCAGCGACATAGCGGCCTCCAAGCTAGTATGACAACGAGAGTTTAGCTACAGAGATCAGAGAGAATGCGAACATGGATTGCCCATCTCTGTGCCCGCAGCGCCCTCTGTAGCAAGCGAAATCTCGTTGTAGTGCTAACCACGAGTGCGATCGGCACGCCGAAAGCGCGGGAGCGAAGCCCGACGTGTATTCGGGCACTCTCACGCGAAACGAGCCGCTGAGGCAGCGCGGCAAAGTCGCGTCACCCCAGCGGCGAAATCAGATTTGTCCAACGTATTGTAGCCGAAATCAGTGCGCAGCGGATGCGACCAGAAGCCTATTTTCCTTTCTTGCCCCCGCCGTTCCCGTTGCCCTTGCCGTTTCCAGCGCCGTGCCCATGCCCATTGCCATGCTGCTTATCTTTGCCCTTATCCTTCAGCTGACCAGGCGGCACCGACGGCGGGCCATGCTCGTCCAACTCGGAGCCGTCCGCTACGACGACTGTCGGACCGGAGTGCTCTGTGTGATTGCGCATGATCAGGCCCAGGTTGCGGCCACTGTTTCCATGCGGCAGGCCGAGCGAAACGACGATCTGGCCCCAGCCCATGCCGCCCTGGTGCATGGCCAGAATCTGTGTGGCGGTCAGATCATTGCTCGTGTCGCCGTCGGCTGCCAGCTCGCGCGCCAGGAAGTAGGCTCGCGCGATCTCCCCGAACCCAAGGCCATCCGCGTGCAGCGTGATGACTTCTAGCACCGGCACGGTGAAGTAGTCGGCTATTGCGACGGCAACCGGATGTGTCACCGTCAAGGTTCCGGTTGTAGTCACCTGAACCGTGACGGTGATATCATCCGTATCGGTCAGGTCATCTGTGTTCGTGAACGGATCGGTTTCGTCATCGGCAAGCGGCGAGGGTGTAGCCAGCGTCTGCGTCAGCGTCGTCGTGCCGAGCGCGGTTGGCTCAGGGGCAGGCGTGCTGGTCGGGCTTGCCGCGAGCGGCGCAGCCGTGGCATCCCCGCTGGGCGTGGATGTGGATGTTGCAGTGCTCGAGCCAGCCGAGCCTGTGGCCGGGGCGGCGCTGCCCGCCGTGGGCATGGCGCCGGTCAGCTGCCTGGCCATCGCAGCGTCATCCGGTTTGCCACAGGCGCTCAAGAAAAGCATGGTTAGCGCGCCAAGCAGAATGGCGATCAGGGCGGCTCGTCGATCGGTTGAATGCATTGTCGTTCTCCGTTGTTGTGCGGCGCCGCGCGATTGCGAACTGCCTTTGGATCACTAACACACGAGTAAACAAAAAGTTACCGGTATATAACCGGCATTTTTCGACTGGGTGTAGTAAATTAGGAGTTAGGCAGTTAGGAGGTTTCGAGGGCAAAGCCCTCCAAAGAACTCCTCTTTCCGCCCAGGTGTGGCGGCTTTGCCGCCACACCTGGGCGGAAATGAAAGTTCTCGGGGCCTGCGGCCCCGGGTACCCTCTGGGTGACTCCCGCTAAAACGCCAACTGCGTAAGTCCTATAAATGACTCTGGGTGGGGCGCGCTTCACTTTCGCAGTTTGTAGCGCACTTCGGCCGAGGTAAAGCGGCCGCCGTTGAGGTTTCTGACCGCCACGGGGTTGGCCTGAATCTTGGCGCCAGGAATACTGATCAGCCGGACTACCCAGCGCGTGCAGCCAAGGCCGCCGACAGTGTACACCCCGCCGCGCCCGGTCCTGACAGTATAGCTGTTGCGACCATCGGCGGATGTCACCCGTACGACCGCGCCGGCGATGCCCTTGCCGCTGCCGTTCTCGACACTACCGTAGATCGAGGATTCGAAGGCCACGCCGCACTGCGCGGCCCTGTCGGTCGCCGCACTGTACAGGCGGCCGTCGAACACCAGCACCGCAGCGGCCGGCACACGAGTCGGCGCGGGCGTCGGCGCAGGCGTCGGCGTCGGCGGGGCCGGCGGATTCTGGTTGTCGATCAGCCAGCGCTCGATCCAGCCGACCAGCCCAACCTGACTTGGATCAGCGTCTGTGTTGATCCGCACCTGGTACCAATCGGCCAAGTCATCGCGCAAGAGGTCGATCTGATCGCCATTGCGCAGCTTGCCGAGCGCCTGGCTGGCTGAGTCGGCCTGCGCGCGCAGCTCGGTATATGCGCCAGCTTCGTCCGCGAGGACGCGGCTGGTGTAGCCGTACTCGGCCAGAATGCCCTGAGCCGATCTGCGCTCGCGATAGTCGCGCAGCGTGATCACCGGCACTTTTTGGACTATGCCGTCAAGCTGGAGCGCATAGTTGACTTCGCCGCTGATCGGCTCGGGCAGGGCGGGTATGCTAAGCTTGAGCTGGTCGACGGCGCGTGTCTGCACCTCGGCGGGGATCACTGCGCCGCTGCCGTTGACAAACTGCACCGTGCGAACCTTGTCCAAATTGGAGCCATCGACCGTCACGACAATCGGCAGCGCGCCGGCGAAAGCGCTGGAAGGCTCGAGATTAGTCGCCTCGGCCAGCACTGCGGCCAGCGCGGTTGGCGCGGAGCCGGCGGATGTCTCGGGCCGATCGGTAGGCACGGCGCTTGGCGTGGCGGGC
>DATFXE010000009.1:0-10330 GCA_035258585.1 Roseiflexaceae bacterium
AGGCCCGCGGCCTGCGCAGCCATCATTCGGTCGACGCCAGGATCTCGGCCAAGTGCACCGGCCGCACACCGGCGCGCTGGCGGTTGAGCGCACCGCCGATCTGCATCAGGCAGGAGTTATCGGCCGCGGCGCAGACCTCGGCGCGCGTATCGAGGATGCAGCGCAGCTTGTCCGAGAGCATCGCCAGCGAGGTGTCGGCGTTCTTGATGGCGAAGGTGCCGCCGAAGCCGCAGCACTGCTCGGCGTTCGGCAGCTCGACCAGGTCGATCCCGCGCACCGCCCGCAGCAGCCGCAGCGGCGCGTCGCCGACATGCAGCATCCGCAGCGAGTGGCAGGTCGGATGGTAGGTGACCCGGTGCGGGTAATACGCGCCGACATCCTCAACACCCAGCTTGTGGACCAAAAACTCCGACAGCTCGAACACGCGCGGGATCAGCGCCGTAACCGCCTCGGCCAGCCGCCTATTGCCGGATAGCTCGGCGACGCGCGCATAGAACTCGCGCACCATGCCGACACACGAGGCCGACGGCGCGACCACCACCTCGGCGCTTCCGAACACGTCGACAAAGTGACGCGCCAGTGGGATGGTCTCGCGCTGGTAGCCGGTGTTGAAGTGCATCTGGCCGCAGCAGGTCTGGTCGATCGGGAAATCGACCGTCTGGCCGAGCCGCTCCAAGAGCCGCACCATCGCGCGGCCGGTCTCGGGGAAGATCGTGTCGTTGAAGCAGGTGATGAACAGTGAGATGCGCATGATGATCCACAATCAGACAAGCCAGTAGGTGCTCATGGCGCTTCGTCGGCTCCGTCAGTCCAAAGACGTGCGGCCGCACCTGCGCTGATGATAGCACATCACTTGTGTGATATCAAAATCAGCGACCATCAGCGTCAGTAGAGATTGATATTGTTTGCGCTACAACACGAAGGACTGAACAAGCTCAGCTTGGCGACTTCAGAGGCGTTAAGAAATAGCTTCAGCAGAGGAGTAGGGCGAAGAGGCTCTGGGACTTGATGAATATTCCAACAATCCAACCCCATATTCGTATCTGGCGGCTATAGGCTATTGGGCACCGTCGAGTGTGCAACGCAGGAGGGGTGATGTGGAATCGCTTCCGGGCAGCTGTGTATCGAGAAATCTGCTCTCCGTGAACGATTTCGTGTCGGCCGCCTGCTCATTACGCGCGATCTCATCCAGGAGTTGCTGTGCCTTGGTCTGATCGTGTATTCTGCACAAATATACCTGAGCCAGCATCCAATTCGTCTCGTTGTAGGCCAGATCGGCTGGATCGTCAGGGGAGGGGTGATGACGAGCGCGGTCTAAATCGAAGTAATAACGAGCACGCTCAAGCTCGCGGAGGGCATAGTCCAGATCCAGTTGCCCAAGCAGAACAGCGCCAAACCGGGCATGGGCCAGACCTTTGTCAGAGTCGGACGTGCCGGCATCAGCTAACTCCGAGGCGCGGCGCGCGTAGCTTACCCCGTTGTGTGCTTCGGTGGGCAGTGGTCCCTCAATCGGCAGCATGTGCAACTGCTCGAAGCGCCATTGCCAGATGGTATAGGCGTAGCCGAGCAGCGCCTGGGTGTCCAGCGGATCATGGTCGAGCACCTTCTGGTATCCTTTCAGCGCCATACGATAGTATGTGAGCGCATGAGCGCGCTGTGATTCCGCATTCTCGCGGTATCCTTCCTCGATCTTTGGCTCGTCGGCGGCTTCGGTCAGGTCGTCGCTCGCGCGTGATAGAAAGAAATATTTCTTGGCAAGTATGCGGTACGATTCGGACAGGCTGCGCAAGGTACTGGCATCGGCATCGAGCGCCTCCGCACGCTCGCGGTTGCCCGAGATAAAGTCGGCGCCTGCGAGATTACAGCGAATGTTTGGGTCGTCGGGCTGGAGCGACAGCGCCTGCTCGAAATAGTGCAGCGCCGTCAGCGATGGCCGGGGTGTCATAGCTCCATCGCTGATCTCGGCGGCCAGACACGAGTGTGCAACCTCGGGTACGCTGGTGGGCGGCGCGGCGCCGTCCTGCGGTAGCCGGAGCCGCATCACCGCGACGCCAAGTGTGTTCAGAACCGCCGCCTCGGCCTGCTTGACGCGCAAGTCGGCCCGCAACGAGGATGAGAGTTGGCCGTACATCACCTCTGCGCGCTGGCAATAGAAGTAGGCGAGCTGATATTTATTCTGATCCGCTGCGTCGAGACACAGCCCATAGTAGGCCGAGGCTCGTTCGTAGGGGGCGACGGTATCGGCTGGAAATAGCACAATCTGCTGCCAATGCCGGCGCGCTTCGTCGGCGCGCGCTTGCTCACCTGAAGGCGTAGCCAGTGGCAGCACCGCCGATTTTGCGTTGCCGTCATACTCAACGAAGTTGTACAGGGTATACGCCAGCGCGTTGTATGCGGGAACGAACTTAGAATCGGCAGCTATGCTGGAGCGGAACGCCGCGATGGCGTTGTCCGGCTGGCCATCCTGCTGCAGGGCGATACCGCGCCGGTAGAAGGCCAGTGCGAAGGCATGATCGACATTGATCGCTTCCTGAAACTTGTCGATCGCGCTACGCAATCGTTTCTTATCCTGTGTCCCCTCGAATGCCTTCCAATCGTTCAGGCCATCGCGGAATTTCTGAAACGCCTTCCAAGAGTGGGTCATGCCCAGCGTCGCGAAGGTAGGGTCGCTGCTGAGAATGTCGAAAGCCAGTTCCTCGGTTCCACTGATTACGGCCTGAGACAGATCGTTATGTGGGTATTTATTGCTGATCCAGGTTTCGCCTCTGTTCGAGATGGCCTGCAGCACGTAGCCGTCGCCGTCATCCTGGATGCGACCGCTGATAATTCGAACGTTTAGCGCCAGGCGCACAGGATCACGAATTGGAGCGACGAACAGGCTGGCCGGCGCCTTCACACCACCAATATCCAACTCGTTGTTTTGGGCCAGCACAGCGTCGACGCTGCCAGCATTCAGCCCAGCGTTGACGAATTGAATCTTCACACCGCCACGTACACCTGGCGAAAGGATAATCGTGTCTGGCTGAAGCTCCTGACCGAGCCGGCCCAGATCACCAACCAGCCGATCAGAAGTCGCCTCCGCCAGGCTGGTCGCATTGTCGTCCTTCTTGGATGTGCTGCTAGCGTCTGCGAGGCCTGACACGGTAAACGGCTGGACGATCGTTTTCCCTGCGTTGACGAGCTCACTGACGGCCAGCAACCCGATAATGACTATCAGTAGCTTAACCAGCGCCAGCGCCGCCGTGCGCAGGTTGAGCAGCTGGTTGAAGAACCAGGCGGCCAGGGCCTTGGCGACAGCGCCAAGCCCGCCACCAGTCCGATGCAGGTGACCTCTGAATGCTGATCCCTCGTGGAACAGCTGGTGCAGCCGGCCCTGTTCGGCCGAGATTTGCACCTGGTAGCGCAGCCCATGCTCGATCGCAATATCGTTGAAGACGATGCACGCGATGAAAAAGCAGGCGAGCGCGGCCGCCACGCCGATGCCAGAGAAGTCATAGAACAGGACTATCAGGCTCACGGCGAGCGCGAGCAGCGGAATAGTTGCCGGATACCCACGCTCGCCGGTCGTAACAGCCGTCCGCCAGCGATCCACCAATGTTTGACGCATCCAAGCGCCCCGCCGCTGCGGCAGCCAGCTCGACAACAGTAGAATGATAGCAATGGTGATCAGGATGGCGCGCCATTGCAACTGAGCGATGATCCAGGAGAACAACAGAAAATACCCGAAAAAGCAAATCACCGCAAACAGGCCGACCAATATCCGCTTCCTCCGCACCCACTCGGCCGCTTGCTTGAGCACAGAAATCTGTGCGGCCCAATGCGTGCAACGGATCTCGACACGCCTAATCACGAGCTCGAACAACTTGACTGTGTTATACGTAATGGCGAGCAGGACGATCAGCTTCCATAGCAGCAGCGAACGTGGGCTGACCACTGGCTGATTCAGAGCCCACACGCCTTGAACGGCGATAGCCAACGCCCCGACCCAACCGCGCAGATCGCGATACTTCTGCGCATTGCATACCCGTTTATTCGAATGCCCGAAAAATAACACGAGCGCAAGCAAGCTTTCGATCATGCAGTAGGCCAGCCAGGCGAGCAGTAGTGGCCAGCGCAGATCGTAGGCGAAGACATGCAGCGCGCTCGGGTCAGAAGGGTTGATCGGTACAATTTGTATCGCATCCATCAACCGCACCCAAAGCGTGACGTCGGGTCGATCCTGCAGCGCTAGGAGGCGCAGCATTTGCACCCAGGTTGACAACCCGATCAGCAGCCCGAGGATAAGCCAACACCACTGCCGCGCCGGCCAGCCAACCAGCATACGCACAGTGACAAGCCAGATACCGGCGCTCATGGTGATGCCGACCATCAGCACGTTGAGGGCGCCGAGCGCCAAATACCCCTGGGCGATCACGTTGCCGAACTGGGGTGTGAGAACCAGCGCGCCAGAGTAGAGCATGAGCTGCGCGAGCAGCCCAAGAGCTGATATCAGAATCGTCAGCCAACCCAGCCAACTGTCTCTCTGCCTGTCTTCCTGGGACAGATCGGGCTGCCGCAATGTCGCCACACCCTGTAGGAGCAACAGTGTCGCCGCTACCAGGCCAAGTACCATAGAGATACTTAAGTTCATCGCAGAACCTCCTCGTGGAACAGCCCCCCAGGTTGTGGACGTCGCACCAGGGTTGGGGCACTTGATCAACTCCGGGTTGTGCGTTCTATGGGAGCCGCAGACCAATCTTCATGCTCACAGTATCTCTCATGAGAGATACAACGTTACGTCTCGGCAATTTCGTGCATCAAATTCGACGATCTGCACGTTGGATCATGGAAGGACGTACACTGACATAACGCGACTTTGGCACAACTGGTGATGATGGCGCGTTGTTCATCATTCGTCAATGTGAGGCTGCGATGAAGGTACATCGACAAACATGGGCCGGGTCATGCACTCCCCTCATAATCCTGGTTCTGCTGCTGGCTGCTTGTAGTGCCCCTGCACCCGGCGGAGGCGCATCCTCGGAGCTGATCAAGATCGGCGCTCTGTTTGACCTGACCGGTGCGACGGCTGAGGTTGGCAAACCTTATGCTATTGGCGAACAGCTCTTTATCGAATGGAAGAACTCTCACGGTGGCGTCCAGGGCCGCACGCTTGAGCTGATCTCTAATGATTACGCCTATCAAATACCCAGGGCCGAGGAGCTGTACTCACAGTATGCGAATCAGGACCAGGTGGTTGCAATCGCCGGTTGGGGCACTGGCGATAGCGAGGCGCTCAAGGGCAAAATCTCGCAGGACAAGGTGCCCTTCATCTCGGCCTCCTACGCCGCCGCGCTCGCCGACCCGAAACAGACCCCCTACAATTTCCTGGTCGGCACGACCTACAGCGACCAGCTGAAAATCGCGCAGAACTGGGCGCTGGACGATTGGAAGAGCAAGGGCCGTGTTAGATCGCCCAGGTTCGCCTACCTGATCAGCGATAGCCCGTTCGGCAGATCGCCAACCGAGGACGGTAAGAAGCACGCGACCAGCAACGGCGCAGCCGAGCCGCTGATCGTACTCTCACCACGCGGCGCGACCGATCTGACCTCGCAGCTGACCCAGATCAAGGACGCCGGCGCGAACTATGTGTTTATCCAGAATACGTCGGCCCCGGCCGCGCTGGCGCTCAAGAAGGCCAAAGAGCTTGGATTGATGCCGGCGATGCAGTTCGTCTGTTTGAACTGGTGTGCCGACGAACTCGTGGTCCAGCGGGGGGGTGATGCAGCCGAAGGGTTGATCGGAATCATCCCGTTCGCGCCGCCCTCGACCGGCGCAGCCGGTGCCAGGCAGGCGCTCGACTACGCCAGGTCAAAGCATGCCGATCTCTCCGGTAGTGAGCTGCACTTCGTCCAGGGCTGGTGGTCGATGGCCATTCTGGTCGAGGGGATAGAGCGGGCGGCCATGGATGGCAAGCCATTGAAGGGCGAGAACATCAGGGCCGCCCTGGAGTCGATGAAGGACTTCCCCACCCAAAATGTCACTTCAGCTATCACGTTCACGCGAGACGATCACGCCGGCAACAAGAAATCGCGCGTCTATCAGGTCAAAGGCGGCGAATGGGCGGCGATCACTGACGCGAAGTCTGCTGACTCCTAAGACAAGGCTTCTCCCAGCCCATTTCGGCATAACAATCCGGCGCAGGTCGCAGGTCGCAATATCATGCGACCTGCGACTTATGACACCACCAGTGCACTGTGTCTGAGAACCTCGTCTAACCTAGACTATAGTCTCCGGCAACAGCCGCTCCACCGCCTCCACCAGCCGATCGACATCGGCCTGGCTGTTGTAGCATTGGATCGAGATGCGCAGGAATTGCCGCCCGTTCCAATCCACGTTTGGGATCTCGATCGCGTACGCATCCCACAGCCGGCGCTTCAGCTCGGCCACATCGCACGGCGGCAGCGGCATAATGCACATCTGGCTCCACCACTCGGTCGAGTCCGGGCAGATCTGCGGCTGATCGCCCAGCGCCGCGATCCGCTCGCGCGCCTGGCCGGCGAGCTGGTGGCATGCCGCGCGCACGCGCGGCCAGTCGTGCTGCTCAAGGAAGTCGATCGCAGATGGCACGCTCAAATAGGCCGCCGGGTCGTGCGTGCCGCGCCACTCGAAGTAGTCGATGAAGGGCGAGACGCCGGGGTTCTGGCTCTCCCAGCCCCAGCTGACCACGAGCGGGTGCAGCAGCGCCTGGCGCTCCGGCCGCGCGTACAGGAAGCCGGCACTCTTGGGCGCACACATCCACTTGTGGCAGTTACCAGTGTAGAAGTCGGCGCCTAGTTCGTGGAGCGCCAGGTCGATCTGGCCCGGCGCGTGCGCGCCATCGATCATCGTCAGAATGCCGTACTCGCGCGCGCGATGGCAGATCTCGGCTATTGGCAGGATCAGCGCGGTGGGCGAGGTGATGTGGCTCAGAAAGATCACCCGCGTCCGCTCGGTCACGCCGGCCCACAGCTGCTCGACCACCGCCTCGGCGCTCTCGATGGGCAGCGCGATCGGCTGGTTGATGTAACGCGCGCCGCGCCGCTTGCACGTGAAGCGCCAGGCACGGTCGGCCGCGCCATATTCGTGGTCGGTCGCCAGCACCTCGTCGCCTGGCCCCAGCTCAAGCGAGCGCGCGACGATGTTGAAGCCATAGGTCGCGTTCGGCACATACACCAGGCTATCGGCGTGCGTGCCGAGGTAGGCCGCCAGCCGCGCGCGGGCCTCGGCCAGCAGGTCGTTGATCTGCCGGCCCAGGAACTCGACCGGCTGCTCCTCCAGCTTGCGCTGCCAGGCCTGGTAGGTGTCGAAGACTGGGCGTGGGCAGGCGCCAAAGCTGCCGTGGTTCAGGAAGGAGATACCGGGGCGCAGCAGGAACTGATCGGCTGCAACGGGGAGGATGGGGAGGGCTGTCTCGGGCATGAGATGTCGGCTCCTGTCAAATTGCGATTTGAAAATCGGGTGCCCTCTGGGCGAATTGAGAATAGCTCAGCATAGAGTGTTCTCAACTCACGTGGAAGGCAATGATTTCTCAATTCTTCATTCTACATTTTCAATTCTTATTGTACACTGCTTTTACACTTGGCCGGGCGACTGCCGCCCGACGCCCCAGCGCGACCGATAGCAGCACCAGAAGCGCGATGAGCAGCATCGCCGGCGTGATCTGCTCATGCAGCAGCAGCGCGGAGGCCAGCAGCGTCAAAAAGGGCTGGAGCAGCTGGATCTGGCTGACGCGCGCCACCCCGCCGAGCGCCAGGCCGCGATACCAGGCGAAGAACGCCAGCAGTTGGCTGATCACCGCGACATAGACGAAAGCCAGCCAGGCCGAGAGCGGTGCATCGGCGCCGTGCCGCCACAGCGCAACTCCGACGGGGATGCTCACGAACGGCGCCGCCAATAGCAGCGCCCAGCAGATCACCTGCCAGCCGCCCAAGGTCCGCGCCAGCCGGCCGCCTTCAGCGTAGCCCACCGCACCGGCCGCCACCGCCGCCAGCAGCGCCAGGTCGGCCGCGTGCAGGCCGTCGGCTCCCGTGGCGATCGCGAAGCCGATCACGGCCGCGCTGCCGGCCAGGCTGGCCAGCCAGAACTGCCAGGACGGCCGCTCGCCAACGCGAACGGCCGCTACAAGCGCAGTGGCCAGCGGCAGCAGGCCGATCACGATCGCGCCGTGTGCGGCCGGCACCTGCCGCAGCGCCCAGGCCGAGAGAAAGGGAAAGCCCAGGATGACCCCGCCAGCGACGATCGCCAGGCTGCCCAACTCCGCGCGCGTGGGCCGGCGCTGGCGCGTGATCGCCAGCAGCAGCGCGGCCAGCACCGCCGCCACCAATGCCCGCCCAAGCCCTACCACGCTCGGATCGAGGTAGGCGACCGCGACGCGCGTGGCCGGCAGTGTCAGGCTGAAGCCAAGCACGCCGAGCAGACCATACCACAGGCCGGCTGTCTCGGCATGCGGGCGAGCTATTATTGACCGCTGCATAAGCAGCTAAAGATGGCTGCTGGGGAGGTCTGGAGGGCCTTCGGCCCTCCAGACCTCCTCAGTGGTGGGGTGTGGGGCGGCTTCGCCGCCCCACACCCCACCACAAAGTTTAGCTATTTGTGCAGCGCTCAGTAGATTTGTAATCTGCATATGAAAGTCTTCTTAACTCATTGAGTGTATCATCAACAGGACAGCATATTATGGGCGCCCGCAAGCGCAATGTCGAGTGACAAACTATCATTTTGGATGGCGACAATACAAGAGTCATAAAGACGGTTAGTATCCTTCTTGCGTCCTACCGAAACTCATCAGTTTGCTGGATGTCCAATTCAACCTCTTGTGGCAGAATAACTGGAACATGCCGATCCTCCCTTACGTCTCGCACCGGCATTCGACAGGTCGGCGGTGCAAGGAGGGTTGTAATGACACCTATCGTTCTGACCGGCGAAGAATATACCCCTCGGGTGGCGGCTGCCTTCGCTGAATTGTTGGCGGCGATCGCCGAGAATCTGCGCCACACGGATGGCGCGGGCGTGGTGGTCATGGAGGGGGATGACGCCGATCTCAGCGCCTTGCTGAGTCTTGACACAGATCTCCCGATCCACATCGCAGCCAACCGCTAGGCCGCTGTGCTTGCAACACCTCGCGCGCTCGCCATTTACGAACCGCAGAACCGCTGCTCACTGGTTCCGCGGCTCTGCGGTTCAACCGAATGGCGATGTCGAAACGAAACGACCACTAGTAGCTCGCCCGATGTGTATCTACAGCCAGTATCCGAATTGTCGCTAGGTCAGGCCGAGGGATCGACTGCTGGTTATTATTCGCGCTCCCATGCCACAAGCCGACTGCAATCTGAATGCGGAACATCCGGTCTTGGTATCCAGTTCCTCGTTGGTGTGTTACCACAGTGGCTGAAATGTTCCAGCCGCGAAACCAATAAAAGTCCATATCGCTGATTTTCAGCGCCACGCTGCGGCTTGGTGTTTAGCGTGATGTTGCCGATCTCACCGAGCCGCCCATAGCTCAAGAGGCCGTGGCCGAATTTCTGGCCACCAGCGCATGAACATCATTTCAAGCTTTTGCTTACGTGCGCTGTACTGGCTGGCAGGTGAGGATGGCGAACCCTGCACTGAACGTCTTTGTATCCACAAGCTTCAGCGTCGCCTTGCTGCCACCGCCGAAGAGACGCGTTCCCTCCCCCACCACCACAGGATAGACCCAAAACCGATATTCGTCGATCAGGTCATGCTGCATCAGCGTGCGCGCCAGCTCGCCACAGCCGTACATCAGGATATTCTGACCGGGCTGCTGTTTCAGCCTGGCGACCTCTTTCGCCACATCTCCCTTGATCAGGGTTGCATTCCACGTGAGCGGTTCTTTCAGGGTCGTTGAAGCAACGAACTTGGGAAGGCTGTTGATCCGATCAACATACCCGGCTTCACCCGGCCCCTCGTCAGCGGCAGTTCTGGAGGGCCAGGTAGTGGCAAAAATCTCATACGTCTCTCGTCCCATCAGCAGGGCATCCGATGCCAAGAGCTGATCGCGGGCATAGTTTCCACGTTCTTCCCTGCCCGTTTCCGACGGGGGCATCCAATCCAATGGCTGGATGACGCCATCCAGCGAGGTATACACCTCTACGACTACTTTTCTCATGGTGTGCTCCTTGTGCTGCGAACCGTTACCAGGTGCATCATACCGCAGCAAAAGGGCAGTGTCTTGTACGATAACGCAATTTATTCCGGTTTACTCATGCGGGCGATTTGCGCAGGCGTTTGTCCCCCAAAGCGCTTTAACGCTCGGGTCAGATGCGGCTGATCGAAATAGCCAGCCTGGTAAACG
>DATFXE010000010.1:0-13177 GCA_035258585.1 Roseiflexaceae bacterium
CGCATTAGTTTGTTCCTTGTAGGTATCGCTCCTGCCAGAGCGCGAACATCAGCAGCGCCCACAGCCGCTTGCCATGGTTCACTCGCCCACTGTCATGCTCGGCGAATAGCCACTGGATCGCCGCCGGCCGAAACCAGGGATTGAGCGCGGCGTTGCCCAGCAAGCGCTCGCGCGCCCATCCACGCAGCTCGTGCCGCAGCCAGTGGCCAACCGGCACGCCAAAGCCCTGCTTGCCGCGCCGCGCGATATCGGGAGGCAGCTTATCAGAAAACGCGGCTTTGAGCAGCCACTTGGTCTGCATACCGCGCACCTTGTAACGCTCCGGCAGCCGCGCGGTCCACTCGACCCAGGCGGCATCCAGGAACGGGGCGCGCGCCTCGACCGAGTGAGCCATGGTCATCCGGTCGGTCTTGGGCAGCAGGTCGCCGGCCAGGTAGGTCATGTGATCGGCATGCAGCGTGCGATCGAGCAGGCTGGAGGCGTGCGCTTCGTCATAGGCGGCCGCGATCCAGCCAGGGCTATCCACCGCGCCGACTGTCTCGCGCCACTCGTCGGTGTAGAGCGCCCGTTTCTCGGCATCGCTGAAGTACGAACCCCAGCGCGCGAGCGATGCCTTGGAGGTGATCGCCGAAAACTGGCCCAGCCGCTTGATGCCGGTGATTGGGTTGCGATCCTCGGGGATCCAGCTTGGCTCGGGCAGCAGCGCGGCGGCGGCCGGCACCGCTCGCTGGGTCAGCCAGGTTGGCAGCGCGGTGTAGGGACGCAGCAGGCCATCCAGCGCGTAGCGGCGGTAGCCTGCCAGCGTCTCGTCACCGCCATCGCCGCTGAGCGCCACAGTCACATGCCGGCAGGTCTGCCGCGCCAATTCGTACAACGGCAGCGCGGCGGGATCGGCAAACGGCTCATCGGTCGCGCCGATTACACCCTCCATCACGCCCACGAGGTCGTCCGGCCGAAAGATGAACTCCTGGTGGTCGGTGCCGTAGCGTGCCGCGATCTGCCGTGCGTAGTGTGTCTCCGAGAACTGGCGCTCTTCGAAACCGATCGAGAAGGTTTTGACGGGCTCCGACAGCCGCTCGGCCATCAGCGCGACGATGATCGAAGAGTCGATACCGCCGCTCAGGAATGCGCCCAGCGGCACTTCGGACACCAGCTGCCGTTGGACGACCATGCCAAGCAACTCGCGCGCCTGTTCGACGATCTCCGGCTCGCTGAGCTCCCACTTCGGCCCAAATGCCAGCTGCCACCAGCGCGATACCTGTGGCTTCCCGCCGCGCTCGACTACCAGCTTATGCGCGGCGGGGAGCTGGTGAATGCCCTCATAGATCGTCAGCGGGTCAGGAGTATACTGCAGGGTAAGATAATGATGTAACGCCAGCGGGTT
Source organism: Roseiflexaceae bacterium (assembly GCA_035258585.1). Taxonomy (GTDB): domain Bacteria; phylum Chloroflexota; class Chloroflexia; order Chloroflexales; family Roseiflexaceae; genus DATFXE01. The sequence continues at coordinate 1,385 of DATFXE010000010.1, forward strand.
CACGCGTCGCTCCATCCATGGCGCGACCAGTAGCGTCTTGGCCTCCGATCCCCATAGCAGCCCTTCCGAGGAATGATGCCAGTAGATCGGCTTTTCGCCCATCCGATCGCGCGCCAGCAGCAGCCGCTCGCGCGGGCCATCCCATAGCGCGATCGCGAACATGCCGTGAAGCCGGGGCAGCATGTCGTCGCCCCACTGCTCGTAGGCGTGGACAATCACCTCGGTGTCGCTGCTGGTGGCAAAGCGGTGGCCGTAGCCCACCAACTCATCACGCAGCTGGCGGAAGTTATAGATCTCGCCGTTGAAGACCAGCTTGATCGTGCCATCCTCGTTGGCTATCGGCTGCTCGCCGCCCAACACGTCGATGATCGCCAGCCGGCGCATCGCCATGCCAATCGGGCCGTCGACATAGAAGCCAGCGCTGTCGGGACCGCGGTGGTGAATAGCAGCGTTCATTCGCTCCAGCAGGCCGCGATCGGCGGTCTTACCAGAGTCGCTATGCAGATGGCCACAGATACCACACATTGTTACAGCACCACTTCTTTACTTGATACTTCAGGCACCGAGCGTGTCGCGATCTGATCGAAGAGCGTCCGGTAGCGCAGCGCGGTGGACTCCCACGAGAAGCGCTCTGCGCGCGCCCGCGATGCCAGGCCCATCCGGCGTGCCAACCCGCGATCGGCGGCGAGACGCCGGAGATGCGCGGTCAAGGTGTCTACGTCCGCCCAGTCGAATGTCAGCCCATTAGCCTCTTGAACCACTAGCTCCACCGTGCCGCCGGTGCGCGTCACTACCACCGGCAGCCCCGCTGCCATCGCTTCGAGCGTCGCCACGCTCATGCCTTCGTTATAGGAGGGCAACACGAACACATGCGCCGCGGCGTAGTGCCCCGCGATCTCCTCACGTGGCACGTATCCGACGAAACGCACGGCTTCCGCAACACCCGCGACCTCGGCCTGGGCTTGCAAAGCACGCTGTGCGTCGCCCGTGCCCACCAAGTCGAGCCTCACCGCGATACCTTCGCCGATCAGCCTTCGCACCGCTTCGATCAGATGGTGCTGGCCCTTGCGCTCGATCAGCCGCGCAACGCAGATCACGTGCAGTGGACCGCCGTCGGGGATTTCGGCACGCTGAAACGCGCCGGTGTCGACCCCATTGGCAACCAGCGAGATCGCAATACTCCGATCGACAGCGCGGATCATATCGGCCTCGCCCGCACACTTGGCGACTACCGCTGCCGCACCATGCCACACCGCGCGGATCGGAGGTGTCAGGAGCGGGTATAGCGGGCCATAGCGCCGCTCGAATCCAGGGATATCCGGGCCGCAGACGCGCACCAGGTATGGCAGCCCGGCCAGCCGCTTCAGCGCCAGGGCCACGCCGCCTGCCGGCACAGCGCTCCATGCAAAACAAAAATCGTAGCGCTGCGCCCGGTGCAGGCGCAGCGCTGCCGGTAGGGCACGCGCGGCAAAGGTCAGCAACTCGCGGTTGGATGAATGATGCACATTCCGATTGTTCACCGGCACTTTGAAGAGCCGTATACGCTCGGCGAAGCGCTCCTGCTCGCTCGCCCGGCCGAGCGCCGACGTCACCAGGTCTATCTCGATCTCAGGAGCCTGCGCGAACTGCTGGAGTAGCGCGCGATTCACCGTGCCGGTACCGCCTCCCAGCGGCGGAAACTCGTTGTTAAGCATCAGAATCCGCATCAGCGCTGGCCCCCGCTCAACCGCCGCACCACATACAGCGGGCGGCGCTTGACTTCCTCGAAGATCCGCCCGACATACTCGCCGATCAGGCCGATCGTGATCAGTTGTATCCCAGCCAGTAAGAAAATTGCTACGGTGATCGTCGCGAAGCCGGGCGGGCTCAGGCCAACCGTCAGCTTTTTGATCGTGTAGAACACCGCCAGGACAATCGATAGCAGCGAGACGCCGAACCCAAGCATGGTGATCACGCGCAGCGGCACATAGCTGAACGAGACCAGGCCATCCAGCGCCAGGTAAACCAATCGCGTAAAAGTGAATTTTGGCTTGCCCGCCTGGCGGGCATGGCGCTCATAGGCCAGCCCGACTTGGTCCAGCCCAACCCAGCTGCGAATGCCGCGCACGAAACGGTTGCGTTCGGGCATGCCCACCAGCAGATCGACGACCCGCCGATCCATAATGCAGAAATCGCCGGCGTCCAGCGGGATCTCGATGTTGGCGACGCGCTGCAACAGGCGATAGAACGCGGCGTAGGCCATGCGTTTGAACCAGCTCTCCTTGCGCTGCGCGCGAATGGCATAGACCACGTCGTGGCCCTCGCGCCACTTCTCGATGAACTGCGGGAGCACTTCCGGCGGGTCCTGGAGGTCGGAGTCCATCACGATCACGCCGTCGCCACGGGCATGGTCGAGCCCCGCGCTGATCGCAACTTGATGCCCGAAGTTACGCGCCAGTTCGATCACCAGAACGTAAGGGTCCTCGGTCGCCAATTGCCGTAGAATCGTCAGGCTGCCGTCCTGGCTGCCGTCATCGACGAAGATGATCTCATAGCTCAGATCGGTCTGCCGTAGCACAGCGCTTAGCCGCGCGTGCAAGGCCGGTAGATTTTCTTCTTCATTGTAGACCGGCATCACCACCGAGAGGTCCAGACGGAGCTGTTCGACACGAGGTGTGGGGGCGACGCCGTCGGAGGCAAATCGCCGCGGCGCGAACTCCATCATATCATCCATCAGCCCGGCCAGGCGCCGACAGAATTGCAGCGCTGCCTCCGGGTCGTCGGTCGGGATAGCGATCGCCGGTATGCCGTTCACGCCACCCTGGCGAAGATCGAGCTGCTGTCGTTCTGTATTCGATACTATCTGTGGCATGGCCTTGCTTCCCTCACCTGAGTCCGGGGCACGCTGTGGCCCCATTGTAGTATACCGTCACGCAGGATGTCTATAGGCCAATACGCCCGTGTAGTATAACGTCGGCTAAGAATCAGCGAATATAGGCGAATATTGAGCTTTGTTTTCGTATCGATGAGCGAGAATGAAGTGGATCATTCCGAATACTTGGCCGGCGCTCTAGGCAACCCCGACTGACCGTCAATCGTGAAGATCACCATATCGCCGGCAGATTGCTCCTGGTAGTGCTGCTCCAGGAACGCCCGCACCTCCGGAGCTACTGGCTCCGTCTGCGTCCATCCGAGCGATCGCCCGATCGGCAGGCGCTCATAGAGCTGTGCGGCCGGCGATCGCATATAGGCTGGAGCAGTGTGCTCATCGCGCGGCAGCACAATGTAGCGAATCGGTGCGGATGCGATATAACTCTGAAAGTGTTCCAGATGTTGTAAAATATTGTGCTGAAACGTTATGTCCGAATCGAACCATGTCACTGGCTGGCGAGCATACAGCGCCGCGTTCCATATATCCGCGGTCAACACATAGCCGCGCGGCTGGCCGCGCAATGCCTCCCAAGCCGGCATATTCGAATAGGCGGCTCGCGCCTGCAAGACCTGATACCATACGCCGATTCCATCGAGCAGCACAAACAGCGCCAGCATATAGCAGAGCGCCATCCGGCTCAACCGCGGGCGCATACGATCGAACCCATCGGCCGCTAGCAGACAGAGCGCCGGCAGCGCCGGAATCAAGACTCGCGGGTTATTACTCGCCCCAGGCGTCGCCGTATAGACGGCCATAACCAGCCCGCCCAGCGCCAGCCAGACAGCCAGGAAACGATAGACGAGCGGGGCGGCGCTCTTGCGCAGCCACAGTGACCAACCGGCGGCGGCACCAAACAAGCCCAGCAACGACAGGGCGAGAATCGGCCTGATCGTGAACAGCTGATCCAGCATCAGCGGCGCGAGAGTCAGGAAGATATCCAATCGCGGGCCGCCGGCGACGGCAGATGGCCGCGCATTGAGCACATAGGTCAGGTACAGCCACGGTAGCAGCACCAGCAGCGGCGCGGCCACGCAGATCGCGAGATGGCGCGTCGGCAGGCGCTGCCCCGGCGCTCGCGCGCTGATCAATGCGGTGAAGATAATGGTGCCAAAATACAGCACGATCAGGTCAATCTTCCCGAGCACCGTCAGAGCGCCGATCAGCGCGGCCAGCCCTGTCCGGCGCGCGAGCACGGCCCAGAGCGCGCCCATAATTAGCAGCGCCGAGATCGGCTCGACGAAAGCGATCGCGGCATGTTCGCGATAGATCGGAAACAGCGCCAGCAAGACTGCCGCCAGCAGACCAACCCGCGCGTTGAAATAGCGCGTGCCAAAGGCATAGGTGAGCAGCACGGTTGCGCCCGCGGCGAGGGGCACGACCAGGCGAAGGGCGGCGTACGAGCCTGTGATCCACCAGACCGCGCCGAACAGGATGATATAGAGCGGCCCCCACCAAGAATGCAGCGGCGCGCTGTGTCCGGTCGCAGCACCAGCCGGGGCCAGCGCGGCAGGCGTTGGCGGGAAGCCGGCGATGCGATTGTAGACATCCTCGGCGTCGATCAGAAAGCGCGGCTGCTCCACGAGGTAGATTCCCCAGTGTAGGTTGCGCGGCGCATCCATATATTCCACGCCGGTGGCGATCTGCAGCATGGCATACTGAGCCGCAAGCGCGGCCAATAGCCAGAAGCGCCACGACTTCCACCAACATCCGGCAGCTTGTAGTTGAATCGGCCTCACGCTCGAACCTTGCTCTGTCGCCTCGATCGCCGCCCCATTGTAGCCAAGACACGGCGGTTGGTGATATGCTGTTTGATAGCGAAACTGTAGCAGCTTTCAGAACCTACCCCGGCCAACCCACCTCAGGAGGCTTGGAGAGGTCTACCGTTCAGTAAGACACAAATTCTCATGTACACAGTAAAGAGAACGCTGGAGGATATCCAACAGTTGCTCGCGATCGATACTAATTGTGTGGGCGTGCAAGCTGTACGGGCGTTCCACACTACTGTATTACCGAGGATGAGGCGATCGGCAGAGGTGGCAGCTCATATAGATAGAAACGCATCGTGCGAAGCGGATTCTCGAACACACGCAGCAGGCGTATGTTGGGAACCCGGCCCTCCAGATCAAATGCCTGCTGCTCTTCTTCATCAAGCAACAGGTAGGCTGGCCGCAAGACGGCCATCTGGCGAAGCATCGCCGGGGCCTCACGAAGCTGAAGGTTGAGCGACTGCTGTACCACCAATGGATCATTGCTCAGGTAGATCTCCGGAGCAAGGTGGATGAGACGCGGTTGGTAGTGGTTCACCAACAAGATGCCATTCTGTTCGACAGCCATTCGCCGCAGTGTATCGAGTATTTCCGGGATGGTGTACCCGGATGTCCATGCTTCCAGGTATTGCCAACGATCGAGCGGCACCATTGGGGTATCGGTCGGGTTTCGCTGGAGCCGCACCACAAATAAGACATCCCACGCCAGCGCTGCGCCTATCGCCGCCACACATAGCGTGCGCGCGAGCCAGCGCAGGCCACCGCCGATCCGCCACAGCTCGATCGCGCCGACCGCGCAGGCGATCAGCAGCGCCGGCCACGCCGGCATCACATAACGTGGATACAGGGTATTCCCCAGCAGCACAAAGATCGCATGCAGCGCCAGACCACACGCGAGCATCAGCCCAAGGATGCGCCAGGAATCGGCGCGGATGTGCCGCCGCAGTGCCAGTGCCAGCAGCGGTGGAATCAGCAGTGGCGCCGGCAGGTAGGCGATCAGCCATCCGGCGAGCGTCCAGGTGTATTGGCTCATCTGTGCCAGCCGCGCGCCAAGCGATCCCACGCCAGCCTTGGAGGCCTCGTCGATACCATACTTAGCCAGTAGCAGCGCCGCGAGACAGGCCAGCACGACGATCGCCGCGCTTCGAAGCGGCAACAAGCGTCGCCGCGCCTCGGCCCACGAGTCGGTCAGCGCGAGCACAACCAACACCGGAACATAACACAAGAACACGCCAGAAAACTTGGCGAGCATCGCCAGGTCGATGACGATGCCAATCGCCACCGCCTGCGATCGGCCGACTTGTGTCGAGCGCGCGAAGGAAATGCTGGCCAGGAGCAGAGATGCGGAGGCACAGGTCAGCAAACTATCCGACAGCCCGAGTCGATCGTGCAGCACGGCCAGCGGCGCGCCAGCGTACAGCACAGCCGCGAGGATGCCCGCCGCTCGCTGATCAAGCGCGCGGCCAATCAGCGGCAAAATCAACACTGTCCCGAGCCCGCAGACAACTGAGAACAGGCGGCTCGATAGCAGCGGTTCGTAGGGAAGCTGCGCCAGCAGGGCGAGCACAAGCTCCTGTAATAATTTGCCACCGCCGATGCTCGCCCCAACGGCCGCCGGGAAATGCTGGGCCCGCAGCAGATACACTGCTTCGTCGATGAAGAGCGGCAGGGATAGTAGCGATGGCAGCCGGGCCAGCAAGTACAGCACGATCGGCAGCCCGAACAACAGGCGGTCGCGCCCGATCGGCCAGCGTGCAGAGCGCACTCGGTGCGTCGATTGGGGCGACAAAGTTGAAAGATCAGTGGCTTGTTTCATAGATATAGAGTAGTGAAAAGCTGCCATTTCGTGGGCGGCGTTTTGGTAGCGAAACCGTAGCGGTTTGAGAAGAGATACGGAGGTTATTGGGAGGCATAGCTGGGACGCCGCGCGAGCTGATAGGCACGCTCCACTTCGCCCGCAAGCAGATTCCAGGCGTAGTGCCGCGCGACGCGCTCGCGGGCTCCCTGGCCCAGCCGCTCGCGCAGCGGCGCGTCGGCCAGCAGCGCCAATGTCGCGCGCGCCAGGTCGGCCGGGTCGCGAGGCGCCACCAGCAGGCCGCTGCGGCCGTCTTCGATATATTCGGCCACCTGGCCGACCCGGCCAGCTACGATCGGCAGGCCGGCGGCCATCAGCTCCAGCAGCTTGGCCAGCGAGCGGGCGCGATTGATCAGCGTGTCGTTCATTGGCGCCAGCGCCAGATCGGCGCCCGCCAGCAGCGCCGGAATCTGCTCCGGCTCGACCCAGCCGCGATAATCGATCGCGCCCGCCAGGCCCGCACGCCCGGCCAGGCGCAGCAGCTCGCGCTCCTCGCCGCGCTCGCCGCGCCCGACCACCAGCAGCCGCGCCGCCGGACACCCCGCCACGATCGGCACCAGCGCTGCGACGAGGTCGCGCACGTCGAACTCCCAGAAGCGCGTGTAGAGCAGTATTGTTAGAACGTTGGAATGTTGGAACGTTCCAACGTTCCAACGTTCAACATCAGAGACGCCGTTCGGTATATAGAACACGCGCTCGGGCGGCACTCCAAAGCCCCACACTTGTGTCTGCAAGGTCCGGCTGGCGACGGTGACGGCATCGGCGCGGCGAGGCAGATCGCGCTCCTGCCAGGCGAATAGGGTCTTTGCCGAGCGCGGGTAGGGCAGCAGGTCATTCCAGCCGCCCCAGCCCTCCCAATCGTCGGTGTCGACCACCAGCGGCAGGTTTGGGCGCGCCAGGCGCAGCAGCAGGGCAGCCAGACCGCTGTATCCTTTGGGCTTGAAGAGATGGATCAGATCTGGATGCTCGGCCATCGCATGGCGCACAAGTGACTGGACCTGCTGCGCCACACCGGCTGGACCAGGCAAGGTCGACAGCGGCGTGTGGATCACCGGCACGCCGTCGTAGCTATCACGGCGTCCAGCGTCCTGCGGGTTCTGCACTGGCGGGGCGACGATGCTGACCTGGTGGCCGCGCCGCGTCAGCGCCTGTGCCAGCGGCAGCATGCGCGCCGAGAGCGTTCCCTTCGGGCGGATGCCGAACGGGGCCAGCATGGTGATACGCAATCGCGACATAGCGCTATGTTAACCGCTATAGCTCTGTGCCGCAACTCGGCGGCGGGGGAAATCGAAGAACAACGCGTATGGGGCGACCGTCACCATAGCAAAGATGGCGAACGGAATATCCGGAACGCCGGGGTGCGATCCGCCCGTCCAGATGATCATCATGTGGAACCCAACCCCAACTGCCAGTGCAAACCAGCGCAGGCGCGGGATCCACAGCGCGACGGCCAGGAAAAACTCTGTCAGGATCGAGACCGACGCGATCAGCGGAAGCACGAGCGACCAGCTTCCGGAGAGTGTCATCAGCTGATTGAAAGGCCAGAAACTCGCGATTGTGCTGCCAGATAGATACTGCGGGTTGATTTTCAGCAGCGCCGCATAGAAGTAGACGATCGAAATCTGTATTTTCAGCAGCAAGAGCGGCCATTCCAGGATCACGTGCCGGCTGCCGGACCGGCGCGCGTCGAGCGAGCAGCACGCGCCGCTGTCGGCAATTGTCAGCAGCAGCACCACCAGCGTCGCAAGATATAGGTGGTTACTATACAGCTGCTGGTCGAAAAACAGGGTGTAGGCCATGCACAGCGACAGAATGGCGCCGCACAGGCGCGCCCGCAGCCCAAGCGCGAACCCCAGGGCCGCCGCCAGCCAGAGGCCGATAAATACCGGCAGAGCGGCCAGCGGCAGGCGCGGGTACCAGGCGACATATGGCATATCCACTACCTGGGGAGTGAGCACACGTCCCATATTCACCCAGGCCTCCAGCGCGAAGCCAATTGCGCCCAGCCCAACTACGATACGTACCACGGCCACCGGGCGCGCGTCGGTGCGGCGCAGCATCAATTGAGACAACCAGTCTATCGCTCGCATTGGAATGTCCCCGCTTGCGATCCATCGTCCATGTGATAATGGACCGTAACGGCATCCGGAAAGAGCGCGCAAAGATGCGCGGGCAGAAAACGCGCGAGCGGCACATCCCCGCGCATGCTGGTCACATATGGCGTAATATCGATCGGCTTGCTCGACCCATCGCGTAGGAGCAGCTCAAAGCGTGGCTGGGCCGACGCAACCGAGTACATCTGCCAGCCCCAGCGTGCCGGGCGCGGTGCGGAAATCAGTTGAACGATCGGCACGAGGATTTGGATGGCCAGAAATACGACGAAGAAGCCAGCCGCGCATAGCTCCGCAAGGTGTTTGCGACGCGAAGTTACGCCATCCGCGGCTCCAGCATCGGAAATATCGAAGCGTGGCTGACGCATCGCAATTTACTCCACTGGTTGGGGCGCAGCTGGCACGCCGATGGCTGGCGCGCGCCAGCTCGTCTCGTCGACCAGCGCGCAGGCCAGGATCGCCGGCGCAAACAAGAACAGCGTTAGCTGCAGCGAGCTGCTCCAGCCCAGCTCGAATGTCAGCGGGAACAGCCAGCTCAGGATCACCGCCACACCGATCAGCCAGCTGAAACGCCGCGGCAAGAACAGCAAGGGCAAACACAAGACCGGGTAATCATACTGGGCGCGATGCGGCGTCGCCAGCGTTGCCAGCACCAGCAGCGCGCAGCCGAGGCTTACTACACGCCGCTGCCACAGGCTCCAGCAGGCGATCAGCAGCGTTGCCGCCGCGCAAAGCTTGCCATCGGGCAGATCGGTCAACGTCAGGAGAAACTGTCTCGCCGCGGGATCGGCATAGGTCTGGAGCGTATGCAGCCAGCGCCACGGCCAATCCGGCTGAAGCAGGAGGGGCGTGCCATACCAGAATACGCCGCCCAGCATAGCGCCCTGCCACCAGCGCTTGTTCGAGCCGCACAGCAGCGCCGCCAGTAGCGCCAACCCTATCCCAGTCGTCGGTTTGACCGTCACAAGCGGGGCTAGTATGCCCGACAGAAGCGGCTGATCACGCCGAAACAGCCACAGGCTCAGCCCCAGCAGGCCGATCTGAAGCGGCGCCCACTGCACAATCTTCAAGGCATACAGCGATGGGTAGAACAGCAACGGCGCCAGCCAGATCCAGTTCAGCCGCGTATCGCCCAGCAGCGGCGCCAAAGCGACCAACGCACAGATCGAAACGCTCACCCATAATGTCGCCGCCCAGGCGATCGGGAAGGGCAGAAACGGCAGCAGCACCCACAGGCTTGCCAGCGGGTAGGCGTATCCTGTGCCGTGCGGGTCGGCATGCAGCGACGCAATGAATTCCTGCGAATACGGATCGCCGCCAGCCAAGGCCTCACGCCCGGCTGCGTGGATCACAACCAGATCGTACTGAGAAACTGAGTCGACAATCGGCGTGCTAAACGTCCAGACGCCAACAGCAAACCACAGCGCAAGCAAGCCAAGGAGAAGGATGGCGCGCAGCGCACCTTGCGGGGTTCGGATGGCGCCCGCAAGCTGCGATGTTTGCATCCTGAGCCGATTCCGTGTGGTCATGGGATCCATCCGTGCCGCACGTACGCGCCAGCCAAGAACAGATTCATCAGCGCAAACACCTCGATCGTCAGGCGTAGTTTGCGGCCACCACCCGCCCAGCGCGCCAGGACGATAAAGATCGGGAACGCCAGCAGCATGTGCCGCGGTAGGCTGAGCGCGGGCGAGCGGTAACCATTGTAGTAGCAAAGTGTGAGGATGACGATCGCGAAACTGTAGAGTCGCTCGTGCGTTGGCATGCGCCGCCAGCCAAACACCAGCACCAGCACGCCTGCCCATCCCAAGATAAGATCGATTGCCAGATCATAGGTATCGGGCTTGGTGAAGATCAAGCGCAGCTGATCAAATAGCGGCTCCCAGGGCCAGGCGATCCGCTGGCCGCCCAGCACAATTTCCGACGAACGCGATACTAGCAGGCCACGCAAAAAGTCCGCCGGATCGCGCGACTGCGCAAGCATATTCAGGTCGCCAAGCGCGATCGCACGGTAGAGCAGGAACAGTCCGTAGCCACACGGCACCAGCAGTAATGCCCCAATGTCCGATATACGCGCTCGCCGCTCGCGCAGAGCCTGGAGGAGCGCCCAGGACAGCGGCAGCGCCAACGCCAGCCCCTGCTGACGCGTCAGCGCGGCCAGACAGCCAAGCAGGCCAGCGATCCACCAGCGATCGCGCGCCGTCGCCCAGAGTGTCCCGACTGCTAACGCCAGAAACAGGCTCTCGTTATAGGGTATCAGGAGAATGAAGCCGAGCGGGCCAAGCAGCAGCAGCCAGCCGGATGGCTGCGCAAATTGCTCGCCATGAATATCCTCGACGTAGCGGGTAAACACGACGCATAGCGCTACACAGGCACATGTTGAGACCAGCAGCAAGGACAGGTAGATATTGCCCCCCAGCAGTGGGGCGACGAGCCGTGCCAGCAGAGGATAGAGCGGATGGAATGCTGCGGTGCCCTCCCCCGGACGATAGCCATGCTCAGCGATCTGATAATACCAGCGCACATCATAGCGCACCCAAGGCATCACCAGCACGCGCTGAATCCACTGACCCACGGACGCGTCGCCTGGCAGCAGACCAATCTGCGTCTCCAGCTGGTTGTCTGGGTAGAGCGCGCTGATAGGCAGCGCCCATAGCCCCAACACCACGCGCAGTAGCGCCACGACGAGCGCCGCATCCTTGATCTTCCGAAGATCGATTCGCCCACGCCCGATGGTGGATTCGACAGTCGGAGCAGTTGCTTGCACTTGTGCCGCCATGAGGATGTATTATCTTTCATCGGTCAGCGATCGGTCGTTAATCGCTGAATAGATCGAAACCCAATCTGCAATCTACAATCGGGTGCCCACACCCAAAGGGTACCCGGCGAATCTGCAATGGCACCAGTGTACTTCGCTCTTAAAACGCCTGTCCATAGCTCCATGATACTATCGCATCGTAGCACTGAGCGCAAAGCGGGCTGCGTTTCCGGCATCTGCGTGCCGATGGTACTAGACCGACTCCCCCCTGAAGTCCCGCCGGTACTGTTGACGCGCGATAGACCATCGTGTACAATAGCCCAAGCTTTCTGGGCCGCAGATTCAGCCCTGCCTTTCAGAGATTGACCCCTAAGGAGCCGGGCAATGCCAGA
>DATFXE010000011.1:0-4099 GCA_035258585.1 Roseiflexaceae bacterium
CCTGGAGCAGCTGATCGATCTGTCCGGGGTGTTGGATGCCCGCGGTGAGCCAGCCTTTCCCTCCGGCCAAGCTACCGCGTTCCCCGGACTCTACTTCGTCGGCTATACGCACAGCCTGCGTGGGCACCTGTTCGAGGCCAACCGCGACTCGCGCCGGCTGGCGAAGTTGATCGAGGAGTTTCTCGGCGAGCAGATGGCGGCTTCAATTGGTAATGATCTGGTTCGGCCAGCATAGGATAATGCTCGCAACTCCTTTCTTCTCTCACCCTCCTTCCAGCTAGCCGCCAGCAATGACACTGGCGGTTTGCTGTTGGGCGCGCCGCGAGTGATTATCGGTCGTCGGGGCCGCCGGCGATCCAGCTTCGGCCCGACGTCAGAAAGCCAATCGTGAGCGCGATGAGCACAAGCGCCAGGCCGATGCTGATCCATCCCAATGGGATGAACAGCACCGGCAGGCTCAACACGCCGCACAGCAGCGCGACCGACCAGGGGTGCAGTCCGCGCCGGCGCTCATAGCGGATGGCCTTGCTGCTGACGAGATCGGCGCGGATCAGCTCGGCGATATAGTGCTCGGCGCCACGACGTGTCGGAACGCGCCGCACGACGCGATCGCGGCCGGAGGTGTGGAGCACAATTTCATAGTAATGGAACATAGCTGCAAGTCTTAGTGGATTTCCAAGCAGGGTATTGGGTGTTAAGCTTTTCGATGTGCATATCCTACCGATTACGTGCATTAACACAGAATATCATTCCTTGGGGAGGTCTGGAGGCGGCCTTTGGCCGCCTCCAGACCTCCCCTTTGGTGGGGGTGCGGGGGCGGCATTGCCGCCCCCGCACCCCCACCAAAAGATGCCCTATCAATGCACGGATCAGTAAGACCCAATACCGAACACCTGCGTTGAAAACGCACTAGCGAGCGGTTTGTACGGGAACCGTTATCTGGGTCGCCTGAGTCTGGCGCTGCTCGAACAAGGCCAGGGCGCGCTCCAACTGGCGCCCGGCATCGACCATACGCAAGGTGGCGCGGTTGGCGAACTGAACGCGGAAACCATTGTAGAACTCGAGCATGTCGTCGAGCGCCAGGCGTTCGATCTCCAGGCCGGCCAGGTAGCTGTTGTGCGCTTGCACCAGCGCCGGTGGCGGCGCGATCGTCTCGATCCTGCTGTGGGTGGCGTCGATTAGCTCGCGTAGCTTGCGTGCCGCCGCCGCGTGCGCGACCGAGGACCCGCCCGGCTGGCTGGTCGAGTTGCGGTAGGCGCCGATCGCCTCACGCAGCCGGGCGCGGCTGTCGTTTAGCGCGCTGAGATACGCCAGCGCGCGCGAGTCGGCGCTGGCGGGCGACTCGGCGTGGATCAGCGCCGGCAGCGCCGGGCGGGCGGTTGCGACGGGCTTGGGCTGCGCGGCGGCTACTGCGGCCTGGGTATTGCGGCTGATCGCGTCGCGCAGCGCCAAATTAAGGCCCAGCGTCAGCGTCAGCAGCAGGATGGGCACGCTCCAGAACACCAGCCGCGCGCGCCCCATCTCGCGACGCGACCGGCGCCAGTTTACCCACCAGGATTCGCCCTCGTGACGCGCGCGCTGCTCGTCGGCGTGCTCCGCTTCGGCAGGTGGGGCCAGCACGCTGGCGGGAGCCGGCTGGGGGATGATCTTTCCGCGCTCCTCGAGCCAGGCCAGCCCCTGGCGGGCGCGATCGTTATGCGGGTTGACTGCCAGCACTGAGCGCAGGCAGAACGCGATCTCGTTCGGCTCATCCAGCACGCCCGATAGCCACAGCCAGCCCATCTCGTGCCGGGGGTCGAGCTGCACCGCACGCGCCAGCAGGCCGGCCGCCACGCGCCGCTGCCCGCCGCGCGCCGCTGCAACGCCGCGCTCGAACAGCCGGGCCGCCTCACGCTGGTTCGATTTGATGGCTGATTCTGTCATGTTCCAGTATGCAGTAAGCAATCGGCAGTAGGCAGTTTTCAGTCATGCATTGCTGACCGTCTACTGCTTACTGCTTACTGCCGCTAGTGTTCAGGCAGCACCTGGTTCAGCATTCGCTGCGACTCGAACGGGTCTTCGACCAGCTTGCCGCGGATGACATCCCAGTTCTGTGGATCCTCGCCTCCCAGTCGCCAGATCGCGATGCCGGCCAGGTCGACGCGCTGGACCAGTTCCAGCTTGGCCGCGAGGCTGCGGCTGGTGGCGAAGTAGGCGATCCGGCGCCCCTGACGCGTGCTATACGAGATCTTATTCTCCTGCACGGTCCGGCCGCTCGAGTCGGTCTCGACCAGGTTGACCTCGGGCTTATAGGTATCGATGATGCTCTTGAAATCCTCCCAGGTATACGCGCTCGCGTCGCCGCCGCTGGCCGGCCAATCGTAGCCGTAGAACTGCACGCCGATCACGACTTTGGCCGGGTCGACCACCGATTTGGCGTATTCCGCGACCGAGTTGACCCAGTAGAGCGGCGCCACCGGCCCCGGCCCACCGCCGCGCCAGCTAAAATCGTAAGTCATGATCCGCAGCCGGTCGACCGCCTGGCCGAGCGCCTTCCAATCCTGGAAGCCGCCCAGTCCGCAGTAGTCGCAATCCTTGGCGTGGACGGCGATCGTCAGCTGCTTGCCCTGGGCGTGCAGCGCGCGGGCCAGCTCGGCGATGAATGCCGAGTACTCATCGCGCAGGCTGCTGTCGAGCGCCTCATAGTCGATATCGATGCCGTCGTAGTCGTTGTTCAGCACCTCCTCGACGATATTGCGTACATGCTGGCTGCGCCGGTCGGCGTTGAGCAGGATCGCCGGCACCGGGTCATTCCCATGCACCACATTGTGGATCGTCGGCAGCACCAGGACATTCTTGCTGTGTGCCAGAGCGACCAATGCATCGTCGCGCGCGTCGGTGCCGACCTGTAAGCTGCCGCGCGAGTTGGTCGAGTACCAGAACGGGCTGACTTCGTCCAGAATATCGGCGTTGGCCTCGAATGAGGCGCGATTAGTCGAGTCGAACGAGTCCGGAAGCCAGGCCGCGATGTAGCGGCCGGTCTTAGGGTGAAAGGCGGCCACACGTTGATCGGCCTCAGGCGCAATATTTTGCAGCACCGGGGCCGGCGGGGCCGCGATCACCCGCGCCGGCGGCGGGCTAAGCGTCGGAATAGCTGCGGGAACGCTGGTTGGAAACACCGGCGGTGTGGCGGCGCGCTGCGCCAGACCGGCCGTATCGGCCACCAGGGCTACCCAGACAAGCAAGGACAGCGAGTAGATCGCGCCAAGGATGGCTTTACGCACGGCGGGGCGGCTTCGTCGCATCATGATGGGAGGTGGGAGATAGGAGATGGGAGATGGGGAGCGACGATGACAATCTCTGATCTCCTATCTCCAATCGTTGTATAAGATGGGGCTACGGTGTATATCATATATTCTGTAGTGCGTAGAACGTAGTGCGTATCGCATGTGCGCTGACGCACTATGTTCTACGCACTATCCCTGACTCGTTTTCCTCGAGAGAATCTTAGTACGCGTCCAGCTCGCGCAGCCGCGCATCGCTGATCCCAAAGAAGTGCGCGATCTCGTGCAGCAATGTCCGGCGGACTTGGGCGCGTAATCGGTCGCGGCCGGGGAAATCGCGCTCCAACGGCTCTTGAAACAGCGTAATCAGATCCGGCATCAGCAGGGCGCCGCTGCTTCGATTAGTCAGCGGTACGCCCTGGTACAGGCCATACAGTGTCTGCCAGGGCTTCAGCCCGACGGCTCGGCGGTGCTCGCGCGTCGGCCGCAGTTCGATCTGGATCTCGAGATTCTCAAGATAGCGCGCGAACTCAGGCGGGAGCGAGTCCAGCGCTTCGACTACGATCGATTCGAATGTGTCAGCATCCATACGTCGCGCCCCTCGGGCGCCATTATACGCTCCCAGGCAGCGAGGTGTCAAGGGTTTTCGTATGAATCATGCCGAAGAAGTGAGGGAAATCGGTGGGAAGGGATGACAGGCGGGAAAGTTAAGAGTTCCAAGTTAAGAGTTCAAACATGAGTTATCTCGTATTTAACACGGTGGCTGCGATGGCGTGGGAATGCGCCGCGGCGCATTCCCACGCCATCGCAGCCACAAATAAAGCGGTCGCACGTGC
>DATFXE010000012.1:0-8584 GCA_035258585.1 Roseiflexaceae bacterium
CAGTAACACATCGAACTCGTCGACCATGACGACCGCGCGCATGCGGTTGCGCCCGAGCGCTTCGAACAGCCGCTTGAGTGCGAACGAGTCGAACATCGTCTGGCGTACGGTTTCAATCCGCCGGCGCAGCGCTTCGCCCTCAAACGTCTCCTCGACGTGGCCGACGACTTCCTCCCAGAAGTCGGCCGGCTGGAAGCTCGCCGGGAGCAGGTGGCAGTCGATATCGACAAATGCGAAGTTCGCCGCCTCGTCGCCAAGCCAGTCGTTATGGGTGCGCTCGTCTCGAATATAGCGCAGAAACGATGACTTGCCGATATGCGCTTCGCCGACGATCGCAGTGCTCTCGCCGTTATGGAGACGCCCGAAGATTGTGCGCTTGGTATCCTCCCGCCCAATGAAGCGATCGGGTGGGACAGGTTTGCCATAGCGGAATGGGTTGAGCGGTTGTCTGGTTGAATTCATGGAGCTGCCTGTTATGCGCCCAGCGCATCCAATTGCTTCTGCGCCTCAGCCTTTTCAGAATCGCTTGTACTAATCTCCAGAACCTTCTTGAAGTCCGCGATCGCCGCCGTGTTGCCGCCCTTCCGCACCCACACCTTGCCGCGCTCGAGATACAGGGCGCTGTTGTTCGGGTCGAGTTCGATCGCCTTGCTATAGTCGGCTTCGGCGCTTGGGAAATCGTTTAGCCCCACATAGGCCGCCGCTCGTTTGGCGTAAAACTCATTGCAGCCGCATGCATCGATCAGATGCGTGTAATCGGTGATCGCCTCAGAGTACCGCTGCAAGTGGATGTATGCGTGAGCGCGCGAAGAGAACGCTGCCGTGCGCTGCGAGTCGATGCTGATCTCGTGCGTGAAATCCTCGATTGCCTGCTCATAGGAGCCTTTCGTCAGGTACGTCTCTCCGCGCCGGTGAAAGGCGTCGGCATAGTCCGCCTGCAGCGCGATAGCTTGTGTGAAATCGGCGATCGCAGGATCATAGGAACCGCTCTGCTGCCTGCTCAAGCCACGGTCGTAGTATTCCCTCGCCGTGATAGGATACCACATGGGGCGCGTTTCGTAGGCGCCAACCCCAAGCGCGAGCACGATGATTGCGACGGCAGCCCAAGCCCAGGCCGGCAAATGCAGCAGTCCGGATCTGCCCTGCTGCCCACGCTCGGCGCGCTGTAGCAGCTTCTCCGCGTCCTTGTAGCTGGGCCGGGTGCGTACAACCGCGGAAAGCGAGTCGAACGCCTGGTTCCAGTTGCGCTGCCGCACCGCGATCAACCCTGCGGCATACTGTTGGCTTAGTTCGCGCTCGGTCGCCAGGCGCGCCAGCTCGCGCTGCCACTGCTCTTCCTGCGGCATGTTTTCAGCCAGATACTGATAGAGCCCTTCCGCACCACGCCAGTCTTCACGTTGCTCGCGTGCGCTCACCTCGGCGTTGAGCGACTGCTGTGCCTGGCTGCGAAGGCGCGCCGTATCTTTGTAGCCTGGCCTGGCCCGCCCCAGCTCCGATAAGAGCACGATCCCCTGAGGCCAGTTGCGCTGAGCGAGCGCCTCGGTCGCCTGAGTATACCACTGGCTCAGCTTCTGCTCGGTCTTCGTACGCTCGATCGCTTCGTGCCAGCGCGAATCGGCCGGGTTCGCAATCATCAGTCGCTGGTAGATACGAGTCGCCTGTTCCCACTCCTCGCGCTGCTCATGGCTGCGCGCCTCGGCGAGCGCCAGCTCCAGCATGCGCTGTGCCCCCAATTCGGTGATTCGTTTCACCTCGGCGCCGTCGCCGGCTTGCTCGTAGGCGTGCTGCGCATTTTGAAGGTCGTCGGCTTTCAGCGCCGCCAGGGCCCGGCGTCGCCAGATCTCCTCGCGGCGCTCGCGGGCCACGGCTTCACGCGGCGAGATTGCAAGCGCGCGCTCGTAGACCGCGAGCGCGCCGTCGTCGTTCGATTCCTGCTCCAGCTGCTCTCCGCGCGTGAGTAGCCCGTGAACCAGGGCGTAGCGCGCCTGCTCTTCGCCATAGCGGTAGGCCTCTTCCAGATCGACCAGCGCCTCTGTCAGCCGGTTTTGCTCCAGCAGCACCTGGGCGACCAGCAGCCGCGCCTTGAGGTGATTCGGATTGACGCGCAGCGCCTGGCGCAGCTGATTCTGTGCGCTCTCCAGGTCGCGCTGGCGGTAGAACGCCTCGGCGCTGCGGAAGAGCGTCTCGGCCAGCGGCACGATATGGTCCAGCTCATCGCGCACCCGTGGCAGCGGCTTGTAGCTCGAAACCCAGCGGCGCATCAGCTCGATAAAGAACCGATAGCCGCCGTCGACATGGCGCAACATCTCCCACTCGACTAGTGTGCGCGGGGCCAGTTCCAATTCACCCGTGAGGATGCGAACGCCCTGAGATTGAAGCAGCTGCGTCAGTTGCTCCTCGGTCACGACCGACTGTTCGTCAGTCGCGCCAGCTATCGCGGCAAAGATAATACGTTCGGCCGGCGGCAGCCCATCCCAAATCCACTCGAAGATATTCTGTCCGGCTTCCAGCGCCTTCTCCGCAGCGGCCTCGACCATTTCGAGCCGTTGAATCGAGGGCGGCCTTTGCGGAGCGGTGGAGTAAGCATGATCCCACAAGATCTGGCATATCAGTTGCGTGAAGTACGGATGCCCGGCCGTGAGCGCCATGATGCGCCCGACAACCGGGCGCGAGAAACCAAGCGTGCCCTGCCGTTGAGCCGTCCGAATGAGATTGTTAGCGCTCTGGGCATCCAGCACCGATACACGCTGAGACAATGACGCTTTGAAGAGCGACTTCACGATGATCGAGAGATCCTCGGCACGCCGGCCGACGACGAAGATGAATTTGAGGCGTGGCTCGCCTTCCAACAGTTCGCGGAGATATGGGAAGAACGCCTGAGCGGCGGCGGTTGGCGGGAGTTGCTCTGTCGCCGCGATATCGAGAACATCGAATTCGTCGAAGAGCAGCACCGGTATCTGCCCTTCGCCAAGCGCTTGATACAGCGCTGGAAGGAATGTGCGTCGAAAGAAGGTTCCCTGATCGTCAAACTGTGTCGGGTCTGGCGAGGCCAGGCCAGCCTCTTCGGCGATCGTCGTTGCGATCTGAAACAGCACCTGGCCAAGCGGTCGCCTGGCTCGGTCCATCAGATCAAAGTAGACCGGCAGAAACGGCGGCGCCGGGAGGCGGTGCTTGAGCTGAAGCAGAATCGACGTCTTGCCAATTCGCCGCTGGCCATATAACACCAGCGCGCCCTGATCTGGTGTCTGCAGCCGAGTCTCGACCAGGCGCAGAATGTCATCACGGCCAAAGAAGCCGCGCTGCCCGCCAAGTGACTTGCCGGCAATGTACGGGTTGACAATCCTGGCTTGAACCGTCATTGTGCGAGCCTTCTGCTAAAGGTTGACTTATCATGTATAACGAGTTGCAGGGCGATTTTGGACGCTTTTACTACTTGACGGTCAACACACCGTGCATCCCCTCCTCGAAGTGCCCTGGAAAGCTGCACAAATAGATATAGGTCCCTGGCGCCGGTGCGGTGAACGTCACCGTCTGGCTCTGGCCGCCCTTGACCAGCCCGAAGGTGCCCGCGATGATCCGCGCGTCGTCGGGGATGTAGCCGGCGGCTACCCCGGCCTGCTCGCCGGCTTTGTTGACTGCGATCGCTGCGTAGTCGTCGCCGCGGACGAGCAGCCAGTTATGCTGGGTCGTCTTGGCGCGGTTGTTGAAGGTCAGCGCGATCTCCTCGCCAGCCGGGATCTTCAGCGCGTCCAGGTCGAATTGCCACTCGCCGCCGTTGGTGCCGATCGCGACCTGCCGCACGATGCGGGCTGGCGTGGCGGTGGGCGCGGGTGTGGCGGTGGCGGCTGGCGTGGCGGTGGGCGCGGGCATAGCGGTTGCGCCAAGCAGCTTGGGTCGGGTGACAGCTTTTACCACCGTCTGTTCGGCGGCCACGGGCGCGAGGCATGCGGTCAGCACTGGTACAAGCGCCAGCGCGCTCAGAATGCGCGCGCCAATGCTCCAGGCGCTGTGTCCCAGGCGATGTGGGCGTGGAGAGTTCTCTCGTCGGTTGGAAGCATTCATGGTGACTACCTTTTACATCGCGTTTGAGCCAATCACTCCGGCCGGCCGTGATTGCCGCGCCGCCGGAGTATCACTGAAGATAGTATAGCTGCCTGATCCGTGATGATGATATGTGGTTTTTCACAGAATCGACAATCTTTCTGAAGCTTGCATATTCTGACGCATCAGAACGCACGCGCTGCTTCGATGACAACTCGTTCACAATTCGCATCGGATCTGACACCCACATGACCGCGACGATATGCGACAGTAGGCAGGGATGTGAGCGACTCTGCCATATCTCTGCCAAGCTCGTGCGAATCAGTTCTTACAACCATCTCAGCTTCTGCAACCTTGTAAACGTTCTAGCCTTCAGGAGCCCCACATGAAACGATCCCCAGGAATATTCAAGCGCTTTCGCGCTGGAAGACGCTTGATACTGTCTGCGCTTCTGGCAGTTGGGTTGATGCTGAACCTGATGCTCATCCAGTTCGCCAGCGCCGCTGGAGCCGATGATCTCAGCAGTGCCACCAATATCACGCTGCCGCTGTCGAATGACGCGACGGTCACCACCGGCGCGACCAGAGAGAGCGGTGAGATCGGTACGTGCGGCAGCTTTCCTGGATCGGGCAACACCCATAGCGTTTGGTATCGTTACACTGCGACCGATGGCTGGCTGACCGTGAATACGATCGGCTCGGATTACGATACGGTGCTTGAAGTCTTCTCGGGCCCTGCTTCGCCTACCTATGCGACGTTGACCAGCCTAAGCTGCAACGACGACGCCGCCAGCGGCACTCGCCAGTCGGAGATCACAATTCCAGTCACCGCTGGTACCTATTATATCGTCGCGCGAACCTATGGCGCCGGCACTGGCGGAAACCTGCGCTTTTCGGCCACGTTCTCCGCTCAGAAACAGGTCTATGTCGATCAGACCAACGGCAACGATGGAAACACCGGCACGGCCACATTGCCATTCCGTACGATTGGGAAAGCCGAGAGCGTCCTGCCCGCTGCTGGCGGTGTGATTCAGATTGTCGATCCGGGCATCTACAATGAATCTGTGACGCTCGGCGTCCCGACCACGTTTCAAGTCCCCACTGGCGCCGTCGCCGTCTCCGGTCTCACGTTGACGGCCAATCCAGTGACGGCATCCGGCGCGTTTGCCGTCGACACAGTGAATGTGCAGTCCGGCGCGAAGATACAGGAAGGTGTCGATCTGGCCGCGACGGGTGGCAAGGTGAATGTCGTGGCTAGCGGCACATACACCGAGAGCCTGACGATCGGCAAGGATCTGACGCTCCAGAGCACCACCGGTGCGACACTCGACTCGCCCAACACGACCATCACCGTCAGCGCCGGCGTGGTGACGATCTCCGGGCTGAATATCGGCGGAGGCACGGCTGCCGTGAACAACACCGGCGGTGCGGTGACGGCCAGCAACAACTGGTGGGGCAGCGCGACCGGCCCGGCGGCAAGCTCAAATCCGGGCGCCGGCAGCACGATTATTGGGGCGGCCAACTACCGGCCCTGGTGTACCGTTCAGGCCCCGACCTGTAACGCCACCGGCGGAGTCGCCACCCAGCTAGAGTTCACCACGCAGCCCAGCGACTCCACGCCGAACACGCCCTTCCCTACTCAGCCAGTTATAACCGCCAAGGATGCGTTGGGCAATGTCGACACCAGCTATAGCGGCAACGTCACGCTGGCGATCAAGAGCGGCACTGGCGCTGTTGGCGCAATATTGAATGGAACGGTGTCTGTCGCAGCTTCCAATGGTGTCGCTACCTTCAGCGGCCTGTCGATCGATCTGATCAACCCTGTCGGTTCGCCGTATCAGCTGACGGCTGCCGACGGCGCGTTGCCTGTAATCGCGAGCAACCCGTTCAACATCACCGCCGGCACGCCCACCCAGCTCGTTTTCAAACCCTCGCCAAGCGACTCGACGGGCGGCGTGGCTTTCCCAACCCAGCCTGTAGTGGAGGTCCAGGATGCGAACGGCTATTTAGTGACGAGCTACAGCGGCAGCGTAATATTGGCGATCGCCAATAACCCTGGCGGCGGCACGCTTGCCGGCACGGCTTCTGTACCAGTGAGCAACGGCAAAGCCACATTCAGCGGCCTGAGCATCGATAAGCCAGGCACCGGCTACACGCTCCAGGCCAGCAGCGGCGCGCTAACCGGCACCAGCGCGTCCTTCAATATCACGATCGGCTCCGTCGCCAAGTTCGTTTTTAATCCGTCGCCCAGCGATGCCCAGGCCGGCACAGCTTTTCCGACCCAGCCCACAGTCGAGGCGCAGGACGCCGGCGGCAATCTCGTCATGTCCTTCAACGGCACCGTGACGCTGTCAATCGCGAACAACCCGGGCGGCGGAACATTGTCTGGCACGGCTATGGCCACCGCCGCCAACGGCGTGGCGAGCTTCAGCGGGCTGAGCATCGACAAAGCCGGCAATGGCTATACGCTTCTGGCTACCGATGGCTCCGCGACGGGCACGAGCGCAGGGTTCAATATCGCGGCCGGCGCCCCTACTCAGCTGCTCTTCACTCGCGCGCCGGGCGACACCCGTGCCGGCGTGGCGTTCACGAATCAGCCCGTTGTCGAGGCGCGCGACAATTTCGGCAATACCGCGACGGGGTTCTCTGGTCCGGTGGCGCTCACAATCACCAGCGGCACTGGCACCTCAGGCGCCATGCTGGGTGGTATAGCTACGGTGAATGCGGTCAACGGCGTGGCGAGCTTCGGTGGGCTAAGCATCGACAAAATCGGCACTGGCTACAAACTGACGGCCAGTATCGCCGGGCCGCTGTCGGGGGATAGCACTAGCTTCAACATCACGGCCACCGGTCTGGTCTTTACGCTTCAGCCGGTGACGACGCAGGCTGGTCAGGTCTTCGCGGTCAAAGTCGCGGCGCAGGACGCCTCGAATAACACCGACACTACCTTTACTGGCCCGGTAACTCTGGCGATCAAGTTCGGCACCGGCGCGCCGCGCGCAACCCTGGGCGGCACCGTCAGCGTGAATGCGGTCAATGGCATGGCCGATTTCACCGGCCAGGGCTTGAACATCACCAAGGCTGCTAGCGGCTACGTCCTGATCGCCAGCACGCCTGGCCTGGCCGGCGCCGAAAGCCAGCCGTTCGATATCACCGGCGGCACAGCCACTCAGATCGCCTTCGCGCCCTCGCCGAGCAATACGCCGGCCGGCGGCGCGCTCACGCTTTCGATCGAAGCGCGCGACACCTATGGTAATCTCGCCACCAGCTTCGCCGGCACGGTTGATCTCTCGATCGCCAGCAACCCCGGCGGCGGGACGCTCGGCGGCACGGCCAGCAAGCCAGCCAGCGGCGGTATCGCCAGCTTTAGCGCGGCCGATGCTCTGAACATCGATCGGCTCGGCGTAGGCTACACCCTGCACGCCCAGAGCGGAGCATTGGCGGCCGACAGCGCCCCGTTCAACATCACCGCCTCACGGCTGGTCTTCGCCATCGCGCCGGGCGACACAGCGGTCGGGAAAAGCTTCGCGAAACAGCCGGTGCTGCGCGCCGAGGATAGCTTCGGCACTGTTGACACGACGTTTTCTGGCCCAATCACGCTGGCGATCGCGAGCGGCACTGGTACGACCGGCGCCTCGCTGAAAGGTGTGGTCACACTGGCGGCCAGCGGCGGCGTAGCGACCTTCAGTGGCCTCTCGATCGATCGGGTTGGTACCGGCTACCAGTTGAGCGCCGCAGCCGCCGGGCTGCCCAGCACGACCAGCCCAACCTTCAACATTTCCAAGGCAGTGCTTTACGCGCCGCTACTACTAACGCCCGGCTATCCCGATCTGGTGGCGAGCTTTAGCCTGAGCACCAACCGGGTGGCGGCGCACAAACCCGTAGTGGTGACAGTGACTGTCACCAACCAGGGCACCGCGCCGGCCAGCCAGTTTTGGGTCGATTTCTACATCAACCCAAGCACGCCGCCGACCGCGGCCAACCAGCCGTGGGACAAGAGTTGCGGCGGGCGGCGCTGCGAGCAGGGCATCGCCTGGTATGTCGATCAGACCCTCGCACCTGGCCAGAGCATTACGCTGACTTCTACAGCGGGCAGCTACTATGCCAAGAACACATCCTGGAGCGGCTCGTTCAACACCGGCCTGCTGAACCTGTATGTCTATGCAGATAGCTGGAATCCCGGCGTGCCAAGCGGCGCGGTGTACGAAAGCAATGAGACCAATAACCGCGCAGAATTCCATACGCAGGCCACGTTCGCGAGCGCGTCGGCGCGAGCGGAAGCGACGTCGCTGGTGGAGCTTCCGGCGCTGCCCGAGCGGCCGGTACGCCCTGAGCAGGAACGCTAAGTGCAGGCTACCGCACATGCGTTCCGCCTTTCGAGGACAGACGATCGACGGCAGGAACATCGGCGCTCGTCCGTCGTCTATCGTTCAGCAAACACGGATCGAACATACGGGAGACTGCGCTAAGTACAGCATATCGACAACCAACCACCACGTTCGACAGGAGATTATGGCAATGGTACGACGAAAAATCGGTTCAAC
>DATFXE010000013.1:0-4154 GCA_035258585.1 Roseiflexaceae bacterium
CCAACCAGCACGCCTGGCCTGCGGATTAGAGTATGACGCGTGCAAGCATAAGGAGCTAACCTCAATGTCCCGATCACGGATCAATCTCGACGGCGCCTGGCACTTCTTTCTCGACCCCAAGCAGCGCCTGAGCCAGGACGCGCTGGATGGCGAAACACCGCGCGCTATTCAGGTGCCCGGCCCCTGGCAGGCCCAGTTCGACGACCTGCGCGATTACAGTGGCGTGGCGTGGTACCGGCGCACCTTTGAGGCTAGAGGCTTGGGACTTGAGGCTAGTGAGTCTGGGTCTCAAGCCTCAAGCCTCAAGCCTCAAGTCTCAATTATTCACTTCGGCGCGGTCGATTACCACGCGACCGTCTGGCTGAATGGGCAGTTGCTCGGCGAGCATGAGGGCGGCTACCTGCCGTTCGAGCTGGACGCCACGGCCGCCCTGCGCCGCGACGGGCCGAACGAGCTGGTGGTGCGCGTGGTGGATCCGGGCGCCGACGCCACGCAGTTTCCCGAGTTCCCATTCTCCGAGATTCCGCACGGCAAGCAGAGCTGGTACGGCCCAATCGGCGGAATCTGGCAGAGCGTGTATTTGGAGGCGCGCGCGAGCACGCACATCCGCCGCATCCAGGTCACGCCCGATGTGCGGGGCGAGCAGGCGCATGTGACTGTATACCTCAGCCAACCGGCCACCAGCGCGCTGAGCGTCACCATCGCGCTGACCAGCCCACGCGGCCAGGTATCCACCCAGGACCACACCCTCGACGCCGGGGCGGCGCAGCTTCAGCTCGCGCTGCCCGTCCCCGCGCCGCTGCTCTGGGACATAGGGCAGCCGAACCTCTATCAGTTAGAGGTATCTCTGGAAGACCAAGGACGAAAGACCAAAGACCAAGCAACTGGCGCTGATGCGAATCCTTCGTCTCTGGTCCTTGGTCCCTGGTCGAGCGCGAGCGATAGCGCAGCGACGACCTTCGGCATGCGCACGATCGCCACCTCGATTGAGGGCCAGCTGCTGTTGAATGGCCGGATCATCTATCTGCGCGGCGCGCTCGATCAGGATTATTACCCCGAGCTGATCTACACGCCGTTCAGCGATTCCGAGATCGAGGCGCAGTTCGCCCAGGCCCGTCACATGGGCTTGAACTGCCTGCGCACGCATATCAAGATCACCGACCCACGCTACTACGATGCGGCCGACCGCGCCGGGCTGCTGATCTGGACCGAGCTGCCGAACTGGCAGAATCTGACTGCGGCCGCCAAGCGGCGCGCCCGCGCCACCCTGGCCGGCATGGTCGAGCGCGATTGGAACCACCCCTCGATCGTGATCTGGACGATCATCAACGAGAACTGGGGCACCGACCTGGGCGTCAACGCCGATCACCGCGCCTGGCTGTCGGAGACCTACGATTACATGAAGGCGCTCGATCCGCACCGGCTGGTGGTGGGTAACTCGGCCTGCTTCGGCAACTTCCAGGTCGTCACCGATATCCTCGACTTCCACAACTACTACGCCATCCCCGACCACTACCGCAACTGGCGTGAGTGGGTGAAGACCTTCGCGAGCCGGCCGGACTGGGCCTATGCACACAGCTACGCCAACGTCGAAGACTGGCGCACGCTGCGCGAGAACTTCTGGAAGCCGGGGCCGCGCACCCATACCGCCGAGGTGCGCCGCACCGGCAGCGAGCCGCTCATTGTCTCGGAGTTCGGCAACTGGGGGCTGCCCGATCTGGCCCGGCTGCGGGCGGGCTACGGCGGCAACGATCCCTGGTGGTTCGAGACCGGCATGGAATGGGGCGATGGCGTGGTCTACCCGCATGGCGTCGACCAGCGCTTCCAACGCTTCCACCTGGACAAAGTCTTCCCGACGCTGTCGGACCTGACGGCAGCCAGCCAGCGCATGCAGTTCCTGGCGCTCAAGTACGAGATCGAGCAGATGCGCCTGCACCCCAGCATCGTGGGCTATGTGATCACCGAGTTCACCGATGTCCACTGGGAGTGCAACGGCCTTTTGGACATGTGCCGCAACCCGAAGATCCTCCACGACGAGATCGGCAATATCAACGCCGACGACGTGATCGTGCCGGAAATTGAGCGCGCCGCCATCTGGGAGGGCCAGCGCTGCGAGGTACGACTCACATTGTCGCGCTTCTCCGACCGCGAGTTGGCCGGCGCGCGGCTGGTCTGGCAGCTCGACGGCCGGCCGGAGATCGGCGGTGCGTTCGAGAACATCGCCTGCGCTCAGGGCCAGGTCGCCAGCATTGGCACAGCTACCTTCGAAGCCCCGGCGGTCGAGCAGGGCACGCGGGCGCGCCTGCTACTGCGGCTGATGGATGCAAGCGGCGCGACGATCGCCGCCAACTACCAGGATCTGTATGTGCTGCCGCGTGCGGCTGGGGCCGCCGCGATCGGGTCGCAGGGCGCTGCGCTGCGGGTCTACGCGCCGGAATTGGGCGCGACGCTGAGCGAGCTGGGCTACCAGACGGCCGACTCGCTCGATCGGGCCGATGTCGCGCTGGCCACCACCATGACCGACGCGCTGCGCGAGTATGTCCAGCAGGGCGGGCGGGTGCTGTGGCTGGCCGAGCAGCCCGATTCGCAGCAGGCCTATTTGAGAGGTCTGAGCCTCGCGCCGCGCGCCGGCCGCAGCTGGCAGGGCGACTGGGCCAGCAACTTCAACTGGATCCGCCAGGACCGCATGTTCCAGCACATTCTCACCGGCGGCACGGTCGATTTCGCCTTCGCCGACCTGGTGCCCGGCACCGTGATTCTCGGCATGCAGCCTGCCGAGTTCGAGGCCAATGTCCACGCCGGGCTGTTCGTCGGCTGGCTGCACGACACCGTCGCGCTGATCGCCGAGCGGCAGATCGCCGCCGGCCGGCTGCTGGCCTCGACCTTCCAGCTGAGCCAGCGCCTGCACGACCACCCGGTGGCGCGGGTGATGCTGCGCGATATGCTGGAATATGTCACGCGGTGACATGGTTCGGACCGTGATCATTGTCGAGGGCGGTGTCACCGTTGTGATTCGCGGCGTTCGCGGCACCATCGCCGCCATGTGATGAGCCCATCGCAATTCGTAGGGGCGTAGCAGTTGCACCCATCGAGAGTGTCATCCCATCGATGGGTGCAACTGCTACGCCCCTACTGCATTGACGCCGACGCCGGCATCGTCATGGCGCAACCCACAATGTCGTCACGGCCGGCATTGACGCCGACGCCGGCATCGCCAATGTATGGAACGCGTGTTGTCGTCGCCGACCATTTCGCATCTGGGGATCGACATTGTCGATGCGGCGCGGGTCAACATCCGAATCCCTCAACAGCTCCACCTTTGGACCGTTGGCATTCTGGCCGGCCACCAGCTATAGTTTGAGCTTCGTGACACTCGATCATTGTAGGACTTAGGCAGTTGGCGTTTTAGCGGGGGCGCGGGGCCGCTGGCTCCGAGAACCTTCTTTTTCCACCCACCTGTGGCGGCTTTGCCGCCGCAGGTGGGTGGAAAAAGAAAGGGGTTCGTTGGAGGGCAAAGCCCTCCAAACCTCCCAACCGCGTAACTCCTACATTGATCCTCGCTTGTGCTTTCCTGGCTCACACATGGAATTAAAACAAGGTTCGGTGCAGCCTTACGATGTCGGCATTGAGAATCAGCGGTTTTCATCGTAAACCAATGCATAGCATCGATTAAACCTTGTCTAAGGCAATGAAGCTACCCTTTACACAATACCGCGATCTGCTGCTCAGCTACCTGCGGCCGCAGCGCTCCAGAGTCGCCACGCTGGCGGCGCTGCTGTTCGCCAGCATCGCGCTGCAGATCGCCAACCCGCAGCTGCTGCGCTACTTCATCGACACCGCGCAGAACCCCCACAGCGAGTTGCGCGCGCTGTTCGTCGCGGCCAGCCTGTTCATTGGCATCGCGCTGGTCACCCAGCTGCTGTCGCTCGGCGCGACCTATATCAGCGAAGTCGTGGCCTGGAGCGCCACCAACGACCTGCGATCCGATCTGGCGCTGCACTGCCTGCGGCTGGACATGGTATTCCACAAGGCGCGCACGCCCGGCGAGCTGATCGAGCGGATCGACGGCGATGTGACGGCGCTGGCGAACTTCTTCTCGCAGTTCGTCATTCGCGTGCTCGGCAATGTCATCCTGATGTTCGGGGTGCTGATTG
>DATFXE010000014.1:0-8114 GCA_035258585.1 Roseiflexaceae bacterium
TGTAAATAGTGATGGTTAGAACGTTGAAACGCTTGAAGGTTAGAACGTTAGATTGATCTAACGTTCTAACCTTCAAACGTTCTAGCAACTTTAGGCCGAGATCGGCACGCGTTTGCTGTGCTTGCCAAGGGTGATCGCCAACTCTTCAGGCTGGTGCTCGGCGATCACGCGCCGATAGACTTGCTCGTACCCCTCGGCCATGGCCGCCGATGAGAAGCGCCGATCGGCCTCGGCCCGGCAGGCGCGCCGATCGAGCTCGCCAAGATGCGGCGCCAGCGCCACAAGCTCGTCCACCGAGTTGCCGACCAGCGCGCTGACACCGTGCCGCAGCACCTCGGGCACTGAGCCGCGGTTCATGGCCAGCACCGGCGTCCCGCAGGCCAGCGCCTCGATCTGGACCATCCCGAAGGGCTCGGGCCAGTCGATCGGGAACATGAGCGCGTAGGCGCCGGCCAGCAACTGGCGCTTCTCCTGCTCATCGACCTCGCCCAGAAACTCGACGATCGGGTCGTCGAACAGATGCTTGATCTCGCGATCGAAGTACTCCTGGTCGTAGGGGTCGACCTTCGCGGCCACCTTGAGCTTGATACCCGTGCGCCGGGCGATCTCGACCGCCCAATCCGGCCGCTTCTCCGCGGCGATGCGGCCAAGGAACACGAAGTAGTCGCCGCCTTTCGCGCTGAATGGGAACTCGCCGACCGAGATGCCATTATAGACGGTGCCGGCCCAGCGCGGGTGAAGCGGCGCGAGCGGCGCGCGCTGGTGGTGGCTGATCGAGACCAGCGGGGTCTTGGGAAAGCGCTCGATCAGCGGCGGCCAATACGCCACATCCAGCCGGCCGTGCATAGTGGTAATGATCGGCGCGCTGACAAAAGGTGTAAAAGCCCACGGGAAGTAATCGACGTGCGAGTGAATCACATCGAACTCATCAGCCCGCTGCAGCACTTCGCCCATCATCGCCAGGTGGAGCGGCGGCGCGACATCTCGCATCTCCTGAAGCGAGAACCGCTCGCGCAATGCAGTCTTGCTTGTCGGCACCAGCCGGGCGCTGGTACGCGAGTCACTGCTGGCGAAAAGGGTAACATCATGCCCACGCCGCACCAACTCTTCGGTGAGGTAGGACACGACTCGCTCGGTGCCGCCATAGCGGTGAGGCGGCACTGCTTCGTACATCGGGGCCACTTGCGCGATGCGCATACGGTCTCCTTTACTAAGACGATCGCTAGCAAGGCGTGCGCGGGCAGCAGGATGCTGTGATAAGCGTACCCCTTCCACGCTCGTTTGTGCATAACAAGTTGCTCACAATATGCACACTTGCCGGATCGTACGGGCTTGCAGCTCACGCACAATGAATGGCCGGTCGCCCGGTCTGCTGTGCGCATCATGGCGCCGGCCACACATTGCTACATTTGCCACTGCCACGCAGTGTAGCAAATAGCGTGCCACACAAAGATTCTGCATTAGGGTGCTGTAAAA
The DNA here is from genome assembly GCA_035258585.1 of Roseiflexaceae bacterium. Classification (GTDB taxonomy): domain Bacteria; phylum Chloroflexota; class Chloroflexia; order Chloroflexales; family Roseiflexaceae; genus DATFXE01. The sequence goes on from DATFXE010000014.1 coordinate 1,477, forward strand.
CAGCAAGCAGCCCGCAGTATATTCTGGCTACTGCGGACTGCTTGCTGCTTCCTGCTTGCTGTGGCTACGACGACTTGCCCCAGCGATAGACTACCTGTGGGGGCCGATTCGCGACCGAGACTCGCAGGTCGGTCGGCTGCCAGGCCGCGCCGTCGTCGCGGCGAAAAGCGCGATAGGCTTCTTCGCTGCACAGCAGGCCCGACCGCCGTGCGCGCGCAGCCAACTGCTGCAAGCCCACAGCCTGCTCAACCGGCGCGCCCACAACACAGAAGCCCAGGCCGGGCAACGCAGCAGCCAGCGCATGGCCACTGGAGAGCGCCAGCGCTAATGCGCCGGCCTCGTCGCTATCGTGCCAGGCCCGCTGCAGCAGCGCCGCAGCAGCCAGGGCACGCCGAAGCGACTCGCGCGCAGGCTGCTCTTCAAACGCGCCGAACACCAGCATCACCGCGTCGCCGCAGGGCTGGAGCAGCGCGCCATACTGCTGGGCCGCCTGCTGCGCCGTCAGCGCCAGCGCCTGCCAGGCCGCCAGGCCGGCGCGCCGCACGCCGTGCTCCCAGGCGGGAGCGCGGATGGGAGCGCCCACCAGCAGCACTGCCACCGGCCGCGATTGCCCGCCGGCCGCGAGGTCGCCGCCCAGCAGCGATTGGACCGCCTCGAGCGGCAGCGGGGCCGGCAGCGCCGCGCGCAGCCGCTGCTCGACTCGCCGCTCCTGCAGCAGCCCATTCACCGCACGAGCCAGATCGCCCCAGGGACCATAGGGCACCTCGACCTTGTCGACCTGCCGATCGTCGGCGATGCGCGCGGCCAGTGCGCGCGCGCGCTGGTCGCGCCGCGCGATCGCAAGCAACAGCAGTGCGATAAGCGGCAGCAACGCCAGGGCCGCGAGCTGACCCGATAGATAGAGGAGAATGCCAGCGATGGTGAAAACTATGATCAATGCGGCGGAGCGAATGTGGTGCTGAATCGGGCCGGTGGCCTTTGTCGATACGTCCATATCCTCGCGCTACCTTCTTGCGGTGGGCTAGAAGGATAGCACGGGCAGGACAATGCTACCGAGATCAGGAGATTACGGAAGGGTGACATTCGAGAAAACAGGAGACAGGAGACGTGAGCTATACATCTCAGGTCTCGTGTCTCAGGTCTCCTCGCGCAGGATGTAGCCAACCCCACGCACGGTATGGATGAGGCGCGACTCGCCGGCGCTTTCGAGCTTCTGGCGCAAATAGCGAACGTAGACCTCGATGATATTGCTTTCGCCGCCGAAATCATAACCCCAGACGCGATCGTAGATCACCTCGCGCGTCAGCACCTGCTGGGGATGGCGCATAAACAGCTCGAGCAGCTCATATTCTTTGGCCGTCAGCTCGACGCGCCGGCTGCCGATATGGGTCTCGTGCGCGGCCGTATCCATCGAGAGCGAGCCGTAGCGCAGCAGCGTCGGCTGATCCGCGCGCTGGCGGCGGCGCAGCTGTACGCGCACGCGCGCTAGCAGTTCCTCGAATGCGAACGGCTTGACCAGGTAATCGTCGGCACCGGCTTCCAGGCCGGCAACGCGATCGGGCACCGCGTCACGGGCCGTCAGCATGATGATCGGCACATCCGAGGCGGCGCGCAGCCGGCGCGCAACCTCCAAGCCATCCACGCCTGGAAGCATCAGGTCGAGCACCACCAGATCGGGCGGGCGCTCGCGGGCAGCGGCAAGCGCGGCCAACCCGTTGGCGGCGATCTCGGCGCTGTAACCTTCGAACGCCAAGCCGCGGCGCAGATAGCCGGCAATCTCGCTCTCATCCTCGACAATAAGAATATGCGTCATGGTGCTAGGCGCCTGGCATGCGATTGGCGGCAACAGCCGCCACCGCCGACATTGTAGCAGCGAGCACGCGCAGATGCAAGCGGCAGAGTGGTATAATCTCGCGTGGAGGGCGCCTGCAGCTGAGCATCGTTCGACAAGAAAGCGCTGTAGCATGTCGCTTGGAGGTCAGGTCGCGATCGTCACCGGCGCGTCACGAGGGATCGGGCGCGCGATCGCCCTGGAGCTGGCGCGCCAGGGCGCGTGCGTGCTGGTCAACTACCAGCGCAACGCCGCCGCCGCTGGCCAGGTCGTTGCGGAGATCAGCGCATCCGGCGGTAGCGCCATGGCCTACGCGGCCGACGTCGCCGACGAGGCGGCCGTAGCTCGGATGGTCGCAGCCTGCATCGAGCGCTGGGGCCAACTGGACTTACTGGTCAACAACGCCGGCATTACCGCCGACGCGCCGCTGATTCGCATGAAAGATGAGCAGTGGCACGCCGTGATCGAGGCCAACCTGACGGGTGTATTTCTGTGCTGCCGCGCCGCACTCGGCCCGATGCGCGCCCGCAGCTACGGGCGAATCGTCAATATCGGCTCGCTGGCCGGGCTGGCCGGCAATGTCGGCCAGGTCAACTATGCCGCCGCCAAAGCCGGGCTGGTCGGGCTGACGCGCGCGCTGGCCCGCGAGGTCGCGCTGGATGGAATAACCGTCAACATCGTGGCGCCGGGCTATATCGAGACGGAGATGCTGGCGACGGTGCCGGCCGCCCTGCGTCAGTGGGCTACCGAGGCGATCGCGCTGCGTCGCTTTGGGACACCCGAAGAGGTCGCGCCAGCAGTCGCGTTTCTGCTCTCACCACAGGCATCCTATATCACCGGCCAGGTGCTGACGATCGACGGCGGATGGGTCATGCCATAGTGCGTGGGGGTTGGGAGTTAGGCGTTGCCATCATAGTGTTTCCCAATTCCCGATCGCCAGTCCCCAATTCCCAATACCAATCGCCATAGGAGCAAAACAGATGGCGCAGCTCTACGGCCAGGAATGGACACGCGCGGCGCTACTGCGTCATGTCGGCGATATCGGCCAGCTGGCCGGCGCACGCCTGGCCGAGCTGAGTGATGGGCCTGGGCGCGGCGTGCGCGTGGCCGACGTGACGACAGGCGGCGGGCTGTACTTCAGCGTGCTGATCGACCGCGGGCTCGATATCGGGGCGGCATCGTTAGATGGCTTTCCGCTGGCCTGGCGCTCGTCATCCGGCGTCACGCATCCGGCATTGTTCGAGCCGCAGGGCGCCGGCTGGCTGCGTGGCTTCGGCGGCGGCCTGCTCACAACATGCGGCCTGACAGCGGCGGGCGCAAGCGGCGAGGATGAGCTGGGCGCCTACGGGCTGCACGGCCGCGCCAGTGCCCTGCCGGCCAGCCTGACGGCCGCAGGTGGGCGCTGGGAGGGTGACGACTATGTCATCGCGATCGAGGGGCAGACGCGCGAGACGGCGGTGTTCGGCTTCGATCTCCTGTTGACTCGCCGGATCAGCGCGCGGCTGGGCGAGCGCCGGCTGACGATCGAGGATCGCGTCGAGAACATGGGCGACACGCCGGCCCCGCTCATGCTGCTGTACCACTGCAACTTCGGCTTCCCGCTGGTGGCGGCGGGCAGCCAGCTGCTGATGAACGGCGAAACGCCTGTCCCGCGCGATACCGCGGCAGTGGCCGGGTTAGCTGGGCATGCCCGCTTCGAGGCGCCCGTGCCGGGCTACGCCGAGCAGGTTTTCTTTCACGCGCCGCGCGCCGATCAAGGCGGCATGGTCACCGCCGCGATTGTCAACCGCGCGCTCGACGGCGGGCAGGGCCTGGCGGCCTATGTGCGCTACCGCCAGGTCGAGCTGCCGAACCTGATCGAGTGGAAGCAGATGGGCGCGGGGACCTATGTAGTCGGGCTGGAGCCGGCCAACTGCCTGGTGATGGGCCGCGCCGCCGAGCGCAAGCGCGGCACGCTCCAGATGCTGGCGCCAGGCGAATCGCGCAGCTTCCTGGTGGAGCTGGGTGCCGCTCGCGGTCGCGAGGGCATTGCGGTGATCGAGGCGATGATCTAAGTGCAGGCAATCGCATATCCGTTCCGACTTTGTTTGCCGCACTATTACTCGTGTTTGCGCGCCTGCTGATCGAGGAGACCTATCGCTTGGGCAGATCGCCGAGGTGCTCGGCTACCAAGACGTGGCCTTCTTCAGCCGCCAATATAAAAACGATACGGCGCATCCTCCCGGCGCCGCTCGCGTTGCGCGGCAGGCCGCCAGCTGATCGCGTACGGCGCTAGATCTCCCCCAGACGCAGCTCCCCAATCGCCTGCTGCGCCTCTGCGAGCGCTGGCGCGAGCCGCTGATACACCGCCCGGTAGCAGCGATCGTAGAGCGCGGCGTTGCGTTCGTCGGGCGCCACGATATGCTCGGCGTGGCGCAGGCCCGCGAGCGCCGCGGCCTCGTCGCGGAACACGCCAGCGGCGAGCCCGGCCAGCAGCGCCGCGCCAAGCGCGGTGCTCTCCTTCATGTCGAGCACATGCAGCGGCCGGCCCAACACGTCGGCCTTGATCTGGACCCACAGGGCGGTCTGTGCGCCGCCACCGATCAGCTTGATCGTCGTGGCGCGACTACCAGTGACCTGCTCGATCGCCTCCAGGTAGGCGCGCCACTCGTAGGCCAGGCCCTCATAGACCGCGCGGGCCAACTCGGCCGGACCGGCATCGGCGATAAGCCCGACGAAGGCGCCGCGGTCGATTGGCGCCAGGTGCGGCAGGAAGAAGACGCCGCGGCTGCCCGGCGGCGCCTGCGCGGCGGCGGCCTGCATGCGCTCATAGCTCGCGGCATCGCCGGCGCCCAGATCCAGCAGGCGGCCGGCCCAGGCCACCGCCGCGCCCGAGCTGCGGATGCCCCGCATAGCGCAGTATTTGCCGCGCGCGACGTGGGCGCTGAACGAGCAGCGCGCCGCCACTCCCTGGGTCGGGATTCCGCCGGGCGCCGCACCGAGTCGCAGCGCATCGAGTGGCAGAAAGGCCGGCTCGGCCGTGCCCATCGAGTCGAGGCCCACGCCTTCATGGTATGCGCCGGCCGCCAGCGCGCCGCAGATGTGGTCGTGCCCGCCGCAGCCCACCACCACCCCGGCTGGCAGGCCGGTAGCGCTGGCGACTATCTGTGTGACCTCGCCGATGCGTGTACCGGCCGGGACGACCTCGGGCAGTAGATCAGCGCGCAGGCCGGCGGCGGCGATCAGCTCATCCGACCAGCGCAGCCCCAGCAGGTCGAACAGCATGGTCCTGGTGGCCAGCGAGTAGTCGGTCGCCTGGGCGCCCGACAGCCGGAAGGCGATGTAGTCGGCGACATGTAGCCAGCGCACGGCCGCGCTGTAGATATCAGGAAGATTGTCGCGCAGCCACTGGAGCTTGAACACACCGTAGGTCGGGTTGGGGCGATTGCCGGCCACAGACAGAAAACGCTCCGCACCGAACTGATCGCACCAGCGGCGGTACTGCGGGTCGCTGCGGCTGTCGTACCAGGCGATCACGGGATGCAGCGGCCCGCCCGCGGCGTCCAGCAGCAGCCCGGCCTCGGCCACGCTGGCGACTGCAACGCCGACCACGCGCGACCGCTCGACCTGAGCGAGCGCCTGGCGCACCACTGCGACGACGGCCTGCCAGAGCGCCTCGGGATCGTGCTCGGCCCAGCCGGGCCGCGGGTGGCGCACGGGTGTAGACGCGCTTGCCGACGCACGCTGAACGCCGGCCGTATCGAAGATCAGCGCCTTGCAATTGGTGGTGCCGACGTCGATTCCCAGCAGGAGCGGAGCTTGTTGCATGCTTTTGCGTTTCACAAATTATCGGATATTCGTGTCTCTTGGGATGCGAAGAGGTGAAGCCATGGTGTCATCGCCTCTTCGCATCCTCGTGTCCACGCATAAGGAATTCCGTTCCATCGGTATACGCTAGTGGTCAACCACACTGATTTTCCTCTGGAGGTTCGGAGGGGGCACCCAGAGGGTACCCGGGCCCCTCCGAACCTCCCCAGGTGGGGTGCAGGGGGCGACGCCGTTCCCCCTCTGGGTGTGGGCACGAGGCCGCCCCCATAACCCCCACCCAGCACAAACACTGTGGCAAGCCACTAGTGCCCATTGTCCATCGGCCCACCGCGCCGCATGACCACCTGGAAGCGCTGCTCGCCGGCCAGCACCGTCAAGATCAGCGTGACGATCGAGATGACCAACCCGCCCCAGAAGGCTGGCCAGAAGCCATCGATCCTGAATTGAACGCCCAATTGGCCGGCGATCCATGCCGTCAGCAGCAGCAGCAGGGCATTGATCACCAGGCCGAATAGGCCCAGCGTAAGAATCATCAGCGGACAGGTCAGCAGCGACAGCAGCGGCCGCAACCCGATATTCACCAGGCCGAAGACCGCCGCGACGATGCCAAGCTCCCAACCTGGGCCGGCAAAATAGATCCCTGGTACCAGATATACGGCGGCGAAGATCGCTAGCGTGCTGATCAGCCAGCGCAGGATCAGACTGCGCGCCTGGCGCCAGCGATCGATCGGCTGTGCGGGTGGGAGCATGTGGAGCCTCCAGTATCTCAAATCACATTGTGCAGGCAATTGTAGGCCGCGCCTTCTTAATACGAGCCAGACAGCGCTTTCGTACCTTGCTGAGATGGACGGCAGCGGTTTTAGTGTATCTTCGTTCCTTGGCGCGATGGATGCACAGACTCTACCAGACTCGGGGATCGGATGCAACACCGCGCCTGTTGATCCAGGGCCATGTCAAAGTCACTCTTTGGGGAGGTTTGGAGGGGCGGCACGCCCCTCCA
>DATFXE010000015.1:0-5107 GCA_035258585.1 Roseiflexaceae bacterium
GCTGCCCGACGAGCCGATGTCGCCGGGAAATGATGTGATCGCCGGGCGACTGCGTGTGCTGCGGACGCTGGCCCACCAAAGACCAAAGACCAAAGACCAAAAACCTGAAGACACTGTCTCGTCATCTTTGGTCCATGGTCCTTCGTCCTTGGTCATCGTCGCGCCAATCAAGGCTCTGCTCCAGCCCACGCTGTCGCCCGCCGAGTGGGATGAGGCCAGCACCCGGCTGCGGCGCGGCGACGAGCACAACCTCGATGAGCTGGTGGCGCGCTGGGTAGCGATGGGCTACCGCGTCACGCCGACGGTGGAGGAGCCAGGCGAGCTGAACCGGCGCGGGGGGATCGTGGATATTTTTCCACCCGGCGATGAGCTGCCGCTGCGGATCGAGTTCTTCGGCGATGAGATCGACAGCCTGCGGCGCTTCGACCCGATCACGCAGCGCAGCGAGGCGCAAATTCGTGAGGCCATGGTCGGCCCGGCGCACGAGATCCCGCTCTGGCGCCGCGAGCGCGCCGCGCAGCGCATGCGCGCGCTCGACACAACCCAGTTGCGTCGCGAGGCGCTCGACGAGTGGGAGTCGGCGATCGCGCGGATCGAGCAGGGCGAGCGCTTCGAGGGCCGCGCGCTGTTCGCACCCTTCTTTTATAACGCTGAACGTAGAACGATGAACGATGAAACGCAACCTTCATCGTTCTCTATTCATCGTTCGTCGTTATTGGAGCACCTACCGCCCAACACGCCCGTCATCTTCAGCGAGCTGGCCTTGCTGGCGCAGCAGGCATCCGAGCTGCATCACCACGCCGAGGAGCGTCGCAAACTGCATACCGAGGCGGGCGAACTGCCCTCGGGCTTCCCACGCCCATACCTACTGTTGGATGAGCTCATGGCGCAGGCCGGCGGGGTGTCGCTGGTCAATCTCAGCAACAACGACCTGGCGATTGGGGATTGGGGACGAGAAATTGGGAGTACCGCCGAAGCTCCCAATCGCCAATCGCCAATCGCCAATTTCCCACTTCCGGACACGCTCTTCGCGCCGCCGGACCTGTTTGGCGGGCAGCTCAGGCGCCTGGTGGACGATATCGTCGGGCGGCTGGGCGACGGCGAGCAGGTGGTGGTCATCACCCCGCAGGCCGCGCGCGTACAGGAGCTGGTCGAAGAAGCCCTCAAGACTAAAGACCAAAGACCAAAGACCAAAGACGGCGCCAATGTTGATTCGTCTTTCGTCCGTGGTCCTTCGTCCTTGATCGTGGTACACGGTTCGCTCGACGAGGGCTGGCGTTCGAGCGATCTGAACACGACACTCTACACCGACGCGGAGATCTTCGGCTGGCGCCAGCGCCGCCCCGTGGCTGAGCGCAAGCGCAAGCGCGATCGCAGCGCCGAGGAGCGCGCGGCCTTCCTACGCGGGCTCACGGTTGGCGACTATGTGGTGCATATCGAGCATGGCATCGCTGTCTACGATGGCCTGATCCGCCGCACCGTCGGCAAGATCGAGCGTGAGTATTTGAACCTGCGCTACGCCGACGGCGACCGGCTCTATGTGCCGGTCGATCAGATCGACCGCGTCTCGCGCTACATCGGGGCGGGCGAAGCCGCCCCGCAGCTGACGCGGCTGGGCACTCAGGAGTGGGAGCGCGCCAAGCGCAAGGCCCGCGCCGCCGTGCAGGAGCTGGCCAACGACCTGCTGGAGCTGTACGCCCAGCGCCAGCTGACCCAGGGATATGCCTTCAGCCCCGACAGCGAGTGGCAGCGCGAGCTTGAGGATGCCTTCCCGTACGTCGAGACGCCCGATCAGCTCAACGCGCTGGCCGACGTCAAGCACGACATGGAGCAGATCCAGCCGATGGACCGGCTGATCTGCGGCGATGTCGGCTTCGGCAAGACCGAGGTGGCGCTGCGCGCGGCGTTCAAGGCGGCCCAGGATGGCAAGCAGGTGGCTGTGCTGGTGCCAACAACCGTGCTGGCTCAACAGCATTTCGACACCTTCACTCGCCGCATGGCCGCCTTCCCGGTCAAGATCGATATGATCTCGCGCTTCAGATCGCCCAAGGAGCAGGATGCGATCGTTCAGAAGCTGGCGCGCGGCGAGATCGACGTGATCATCGGCACGCACCGGCTGCTATCGAAAGACATTCACTTCAAAGACCTGGGGCTGCTGGTGGTGGACGAGGAGCAGCGCTTCGGCGTGCGTCACAAGGAGCGGATCAAGCAGATGCGCGCGAATGTGGATGTGCTAACGCTCACGGCCACGCCCATTCCACGCACGCTGCACATGGCGCTGGCCGGAATCCGCGACCTGAGCGTGATCGACACACCGCCCGAGGACCGCGTGCCGATCAAGACCTACGTGGTGCCGTATGAAGAGCAACTGGTGCGTGAGTCGATCCTGCGCGAGATGGACCGTGGCGGCCAGGTCTACTTCGTGCATAATCGTGTCCAGAGCATCTACCACGTGGCCGATAAGCTGCGGCAGCTGGTGCCCGAGGCCGAGATCGGCGTCGGCCATGGCCAGCTGGAGGAGCACCAGCTCGAGCGCGTGATGCTGGACTTCTTCAGCGGCAAGGACGACGTGCTGGTCAGCACGACGATCATCGAGAGCGGGCTAGATGTGCCCAACGCCAACACGCTCATTATCGACGACGCGACCAACTTTGGGCTGGCGCAGCTCTACCAGCTGCGCGGGCGGGTTGGCCGCAGCGCCCAGCGCGCCTACGCCTATCTGTTCTACAAAGGCGATCACCGCATGACCGCCGAGGCGCAGGAGCGCTTGCAGGCCATCCAGGAGGCCACCGAGCTAGGCGCCGGCTTCCGGATCGCCATGCGCGACCTGGAGATCCGCGGGGCCGGCAATCTGCTGGGCGCCGAGCAGAGCGGCCATATCGCGGCGGTTGGCTTCGATCTGTACTCGCGGCTGCTCGAGCAGGCGGTCAAGACCCTGAAGGCGCAGCTGGTGGCGACGAACTACCGCACAACGACGGAAGACGGAAGACGGAAGACGGAAGATCGAATCATTAGCCAAGAGTCAGAGGTTGGCGAAGCGGTTATTGAGCGTCCTTCGTCCTCCGTCCTTCGTCCTCCGTCGAGGAAGCAGCCGCCGGTCAAAGTCGACGAGAAGGTCCTGATCGCCCCGCTGGTGACGCTCGACTTGCCGCTGGACGCCTATTTGCCGGCCGAGTATATCCCGGACGATCGGGTGCGCCTGTCGGTCTACCAGCATATGGCCGAGGCCCAGACGCCGCGGGCGGTGCGCGAGCTGCGCCAGGAGCTGCGCGACCGCTTCGGTGAGCCGCCCGAGCCGGCGATGAACCTGCTGACCTGGCTCCAGATCAAATCGCAGGCGCTGAATGCGGGTGTGAACTCGATCGTCACTACGCCCGAGGAGTTCATCGTGCGGCTGCCGGAGGGCGGCGCGATGGATCGCGAGAAGCTGAGAAGGCGCTTCGGGCGCGACCCAAGCGTGCGCGTCGGCCCGCAGTTTGTGCGGCTCGACCGGCGCTCGCTCGGGAACGGCGCCTGGGTCGACGCACTGACAAACGTGCTGGAGACGTTGGCAAAGTGACGCGTGACGCGTGGGGAGTGACGAGTTATGACTGCGTCACTCGTTGCCCGTCACCCCGTTATCCCCTCACCGGCGGAACCTTTGCGACTCGATCCCCATCCGCACCTTTTCTGATCCAAGAACGGTATCCCCGCAGACGGCACTCTCTGATATAATCCTAGCAGTCGCAGTGTTCTGGCGTGGGGTGGGCGTGTGGGGGCTAGCGCAACGCTGCCAAGCAATCTGATTCTCACTAGAAAACACGCCAATGCCAACGCCGACCAACGGCGGCGATCCCTCCATCGCCGCACTGCCGACGGCTGAACCGCGAGCTGTCCATCCCGCGTTGCCGCGCGCCCGCTGGCTGCGCCTACGGACGGTCGCTGCCGTGCTGATGCCGCTCACGATCGCCGTCCCGCGTCCTGCGCGGCGCGGATCGGTCGCTCGATTGCCCTCCATCCACCGCCTGCTGATACGCGCCATGGGTCTAGCCGTGGGGCTGTCGCTCGCGTGGGTCGCCGCCTCAGCCTACGAGTGGGGCACCAACCGGCGTATTTTACCCTGGGACCCCTATGCGGGCTGCGGCGCTACACAGCCCGCTGAGCTGCCGGCCACAGTGCGGATCGGCCTGTATGAAGAGTTCCCCGCGCCCTGGCGGCTCGAGCAGCTCAAATATGTCGATTTCCCTGTGACGCTGGCGGTAGCGGCGCCATCGCGCACCGTCTTCCTGAAGCTGCGCGAGACGATTCAGCGCCAATACCCGCAGGTACGTGAGGTCTACTTCTGGCCTCTGCTGACGGCGCGCGAGGGTTACTACCCCGGCACATGGTCGGATGCGCGGGCGATCCAGCGCGTGGCGGACGATGCGAAGGGGCTGCCAGTACTCTGGGATCTGGAGATGCCGCCAGAGCTGAAGAATCCCTCGATCGCGAGCTGGCCGGAAAACCGCACCTGGCTGGATCAGTGGCTGCGATCGCGCACGGAGCCGGTGCATATCTGGCGCTCGCACGCCTCGATGGGGCTCGACCCGCTGTTCTTGCAGCTGGTGGGCATGCATTTCGACCCACTAGATTACCCGCAAGTATCGCTGCACCTCGACCTGTACAACGCCGCCGCCGGCCGCACATCCCAACAGATGGCGCGAATCATGCGCTGCGGAGTCGAGCGCTACGGCGCGCGCTTCATCCCTGCGCTGGGCGTGCTGAACGACGGCGCGGGTAAGGCCGACCAGTTCGTGCCGCCGGCGACACTGCGACGCGACCTAGAGTTGGCGCGCGCGGCTGGCGTCAACGAGCTGTGGCTGTTCGGCGTCAACGGCTTGAACCCTGACGTTGTGACCATGCTGCGGAAGACACTACCGCTGGAACACTGAGTTCCGAGTTCTAAGTTTTACTGATCCGTACATAGGCACGGAATATTCTTTCTGGGGAGGTCTGGAGGGGGCACCCAGAGGGTACCCGGGCCCCTCCAGACCTCCCCAGAGGTGGGGGTGCGGGGCGGCCGGGTGCCCACACCCAGAGGGGGAACGGCGTCGCCCCGCACCCCCCACCAAATATGCCAAATCAATGC
>DATFXE010000016.1:0-4081 GCA_035258585.1 Roseiflexaceae bacterium
GCGCCAGGTCCATGGCGATAAACAGCCGGCCATCCACCTCGCCGACCTCGTAGACCGCGATGATCTGCGGGTGGCGCAGCGCCGCCAGTGTCTTGGCCTCCAGCCGAAAGTTCTGGACGAAGCGCCGGTCGGTCAACAGCGGCGGGTGCAGGATCTTGAGCGCGACCTCACGATCGAGCGTGGTATCCACGGCTTTGTAGACCGTGGCGAAGCCGCCGGCCCCCAACTCTGCGAGGATGCGATATTTGCCAAGCTGTTGCACGGTGTTCGCCATAGTCGCACTGTCTATCAGAGACACCATACTGCGTGATCTCGCGCAGCTGGGCTAAGTGGTGGGAAGCAGGGAATTATGTCGTAAGCTAGTGGAATATAAACGTATCATAGCTTACAAATAAGAACGGAGCAACTGGCGAAAATGGCGCAAAGCGATCTTCGCCGAACAAAAATACACGCCGACACAAATGTATCGGCGTGCACCTGCGGTTCCAAATCGGATGTTGAACGCAGCGCCTACCGCCGCATGAACAGTGAGTCGACGGCGTCGACCAGCTGGCGCAAATTGCTGACCTGGTGGACCGCGTCGCACAGCGGCACGTACTGCGGCATGTCGCTGTCGCCGCTGCCCCATTGGCGCGGGTGCTCGGGGTTGAACCAGACCACCTTGCGCGCGCGGCGCTTGATCGTCTCGAAATCGCGCAAATTAGGGTCGTTGTAGTTGTTGCGCCCGTCGCCCAGGATGATCACCGTGGTCCGGCGATCGACCGTGCCCATATGGTCGCGCGCGAAGGTCGCCAGGCTGTTGCCCAGATCGGTGTTGTAGTGGCCGGGCCGAATGCGCTCCTGCACCGCCTCGATCGCCACATCCGGGCGCGACTCGTTGAAGTCGTTCGAGATGTCGTACAGATCGGCCACGAAGGCGTATGAGCGTGTGCGGCTGACCTGATCCTGCAGCGCGTAGACCAGCATGAGCATGAACGAGACGATCGGCCGCATCGAGGTCGAAAGGTCGCAGATCACGCTGAGCTTGGGCTTGAGGTGGCGCTTCTTATGGCGCACGTCGAGCGGCACGCCGCCGAAGCGCAAATTCGCCCGGATGGTGCTCTTGGCGTCCAGCGTGCCTTTGTTGCCGCGGCGCTGCCGCAACGCCGCGCGCGAGCGCAGCAGCGACGCGAGACGGTTGACGATCCCGCGCATGTCCTCGATCTCGTCGTAGCGCAGCCGGTCGAACGGCCGGTCCATCAGCTCGTCCAGCGGCGGCTGCTTGCGGCGCTCCTCGGCGGCCTGGCGGTTCATGTTCGCGCCGACCTCCTGGGCGATCTGCTCGGCCAGCGCCTGCTGGTTCTCGCGCGCCTCCTGGGCCATCTGCTGGATGGCCTCCTCGCTCAGGCCGGCCTCGCGCAGCTTCTCCATCAGCTCTTGCAGCAGCTCGTCCAGCCGGTCGAACTCAAGCTCGCGCATGGTCCGGCGGGTCATCCACGGCTGGTAGTATGGGCTGGTCATGTGGCCCTGGCTGGTCGACTCGCGCAGCATCTGCTGCATCTGCTCGCGGCTCATGTTCTGGCCGGTCATCATGGCCTCGAATAGCTGGCGCAGCTGCTCGGGGGTCATATTTGCCAGCATCTGCTCCAGCAGATCGGCCAGCTTCTCGCGGTCCTGCTGCGACATCCCGCCACCGGGCTGGTTGGGCATCGGCGGCGCGCCCGAGCCGAAGTAGAAAGGGAACAGCCGCTCGAACTCCGGGATGTCGTGCGCCTCTTTCACCAGTGTTGCGCGCATCGCTGCGCGGAACAAGTCCTTTTCGGCGATGCCGGTCGCCTCGATCGCCCGCAGCGCGTCGGCGCTCTCGGCCACCGAGATCCGCACGCCCGCCGCGCGCAGCGCGTCGATGAATTGAACGATTCTATCATCCATCGATAATGTCACTTTCCTGAATTGAAAATTGAAAATTGAGAATTGAGAAACACTCGATCGAGCGCTCCTCAATTTTCAATTTTTCATTCTCAATTGTCAATTTGTCCGGCCCCGATCTTCCCGCCCGATCGCCCGGCGCGCCTTGTTGATGTCGCTCTCGTATTTGAGCAGCACGCTGAGCGTTGTGTCGAGCGTGGCGCGATCGAGATGCCTGGCGTTCAGCTCGAGCAGCGCGCGCGCCCAATCGATCGTCTCGGAGATGCTGGGGTGCTTCTTGAGATCCAGCCCGCGCAGCCGCTGCACCAGTTCGACCGCCTGGTGGGCCAGCCTGGGTGGCAGGCCCGGCACCTTCAGGTTGACGATCTGCAGCTCGGCGTCCAGATCCGGGTAGTCGATGTGGATGTACAGGCAGCGCCTTTTTAGCGCCTCGGAAAGCTCGCGGGTGTTGTTGCTCGTCAGCAGCACCACCGGCTGGTGCCTGGCTTTGATCGTACCAAGCTCGGGCACGCTGACCTGGAAGTCGCTCAGGATCTCCAGCAGGAAAGCCTCGAACTCGGCGTCGGCGCGGTCGATCTCGTCGATTAGCAAAGTCACCGGCTGATCGCTGGTGATCGCCTTGAGCAACGGGCGCGGCAGCAGGAAGCGGTCGGAGAAGAACACATCCTCCTCGGCCGCCAGCCGGTCGGCCGCCTCGCCAAGCGTGTGCGTGCCGGCCAGCAGGTCGGTCAGCTTGTCGCGCAGCAGTTGGGTGTAGAGCAGCTGCTTGGCGTACTCCCACTCATACAGCGCCTTGGTCTCATCCAATCCCTCGTAGCACTGCAGGCGGATCAGTTCGCGCCCGCTGGCGGCGGCCCATGCCTTGGCTAGCTCGGTCTTGCCAACCCCGGCGGGCCCCTCGGTTAATACCGGCTTGCCGAGCCGTTCGGCCAGGAACATAACTGTCGCAATCTCGTCGGAAGCAATATACTGCTGAGTGCCCAGTGCGTCGCGCACCTCGTCGATGGCGTTGAACACGTTGTGTGCCTTTCTGTTGAAGAATCGCATAAGCGTAAAGGGTTAAGGGTTAAGGGTTGATATACAAAGAGATTCAGCGAAATCAATGCGCCTAACCCTTAACCCGTAACCCCTAAGGTCGGTCGTCCAAACACGGTATGCTCGATTGTTCCCTCGATGTCGTCGGTATCCAGTGTGACGGCTTGGAAGCGCAGCGGGTCGTGGCCAGGGTTGACGCTCCAGGTTTCCCCAAGCTGCGCCGCATAGCGCCCGCTCAGCTGTGGCGCCTCGTGGATATGGCCGTGCAGCGTCAGCGGCGGCGCATGCTGCTCGATGAACGCCCGCAGCGCCTTGCTGCCGACGTGTCGCCCGTGTGGCATCTGATCCAGCGGCGTGTTAGCTGGCGGCGTGTGGCAGACATAGATCGTGCGCTGCGGGTCGCTCTGGCGCGCCAGGGTCGCCAGCGCCTCCGCAATACTCGGCTGCGCTGCGATTACCTGCGCTGTGGCCGGCTGTATGTTGCCGCTCCAACTCGTATAGGCCATGTCAAAGCTGAATGGCGGCAGCGGCCCATCGTCGCGTCGCTCGTAGTCCTTGATGCTGAATGGCGTCAGCGGCACGCAGGCGTAGCCGGCAAGCCAGACACCATCGGAGTGGGCGAGTGGAGGAGTGGGCGACGGGCTGAAGGAGCGAGTTTCTGTCGCACCTTCGCGCCCTCGCCCTCTCACCCCGTCGTCGGTCAGGCAGTATACCCGCTCGTGTAGCGGAAACGCCAACCCTTCAACCCCCAGTTCGTCAAGATCCGCTATCGCGCCGGCCCAGTCGTCGTTGCCTGCCAGCAGGTACACCTCGATCTCCGGATGCCGATCGCGAAACCACGTGAGCAGTGGGCGCAGCTGCTCGGCGATGAATTGGCGCTGCACGTCGATCGCGCCCTTGAGAGAGATCGCATGCGGCAGCAGATCGCCGCCGACGATCGCTGCCTGCGCCCCAGTCGCCGTTGCTAGGTCGAGCAACGAATGGTAGGAGTGGATATCGCCGTGTAGATCGGCGCTGTAGGCCAGCCGCATGTCCTTCCTCGGCATAGTGGGGATCGAGCTATGCGCATTATAGCATGCGCGGTCTGGTTTTGGCGGCGATTCGCAAAAAGGCCGATTACATGATTACAGAACTTGTA
>DATFXE010000017.1:0-2606 GCA_035258585.1 Roseiflexaceae bacterium
GTCGGCCGGAAGGCAGACCGGCTGGATAGCAGTGATGCTGAGCGCAGACAAAACGAGTAGGGTCAATCGTAGCAGAGGGCAGGCGCCTGGGTGGAAACATTCGGCCACTATGGGTTGTGGTTTCACAACTGTGGTACTCACGGCCTGTGTTGATGTGGAATCATCACTCTAGCCAGGCCGCTGCAGCACATGCTGGTTGTGGATAGCGATCCGATCGTTGCGTTGGTGACCCAGCGCAGGCTCCAGCTAGCGCTTGCGGCAGACGTTGAGGTAACCGTTGCGCCATCAGCCGGTGTGGCCTGGCTGCGTTGCATCCGTGAGCATATCGATCTGGTGATTGTCGATCCCAGCCCGCGGGATCGCGCGGCCGGCGCACTTGTCAAGGCCCTGCGCGAAGTGTGCACTGACATCCCGGTGCTGATGCTGACAGCGATGGACACACCGCGGCTACGCGCGGAGATGCGGGCACTGGGGGTGCGGCACTATTTCGCCAAGCCGTTGACACTGCCAGAGCTCGGTCAGGGCGTCCGGGTAGCGCTGGGGATGAATCGGGCGCCGCACGAGGGTGTGCGACCGACCGATCCTTTTGGTCGCTGCTAGCGGCGTTATCACCACAAACCTATGGCGTATCTGGCGGGGGGTCGAGCGATCCCTTGTTCACCAGGCTCTGGGCCGGCAGGGTATCAGCGCCCGGCTCGACCAGCGACGTCTGGCGCATAGCCTCCAGCGGCGAGCTGGCCTCGATCATAGTTTGCGTTGCGTCCACTTGCTGCGCCACGGCGGCTCCTGCCCGCAGCACTGCCATGATATCCGCTCGATCGGGGCGGTTCGTCGACGGGTGCTCGGCCGCCGCCGACGGTGTGGCGTGCGCGATCAGCCAATCGGCCAGCTTCGGCCAGAGGTGTTCCGATGCGCGGTGCCCCGCCACGATCCCGATATGGCCGCCTGGCAATTCGAGCATGCGCTTATCCAGGCTGGCGACCAAGTCGTTCAGCGCCGCGACCGATTCCGGCGGGCAGATCCAGTCCTTTGCCGCCGTGATCGTCAGCAGCGGGCAGGCGATTCGTGCCAGGTCCACGCGTTGGCCGCCCACGACTAGCTTGCCTTGGATCAGATAATTTTCCTGGTAACAATCCTTGACATACGTGCGATAAGCCTCGCCGGGGAACGGCACGCCCTCGCCGATCCAGCTCTGCAGCGCCAGGAGATCCTGCACCGCCTGCGCATCGCCGATCTGATTGGCCAGCGCGATCTGCTGCGCGATCTGCAGCGTAGGCGTTAGCATTCGAAAGCTGGCACGCAGCAGCTCCGTGGGCATAGTGCCCAGCGTATCCACGACCAGATCCACGTTGAAGCGCTCCTTGCGCGTCCATTGCGAGATGATCCCATTGTCGTGGAAATTGATCGGCGCGGCCAGTTGGATCAGGGCATGGACGTAGCGGCCGTAGAGCGCGCTGAAGATAGCTGTGAAGGTGCCGCCGATGCTGTAACCCAGCAGCATGATACGCGCCTGGCCTGACAGGTTGCGCACACGCTGCACCGCCCTGCGCAAATAGCCGGTGATGTACTGCTCGAAGGTTGTCGAACGATCTTCCGGCCCCGGCACACCCCAGTCGAGCATATACACGTCGATGCCGCGCCCGACTAGATGTTCCACCAGGCTCCGGCCCGGCATAAGGTCGAGCAGGTAGTAGCGATTGATCAGCGACGGGACGATCAGCAGCGGCACCGGCGCGGGCCGCTCAACAGTAGGGCGGTAGTGGAGCAGCCGGAGCTTGTTCTCGGTGCTGACAACTTCGGCAGGTGTCTGCGCGAGCGTGGCGGGCGCGGCACCCAGCATGGCCTTGAAGACCGCGTCGAAGCGGTCCTGCATGCGTGCCAGATCGTGCTGGATCTGCTGCAGCATAGTGGTGGTTACGCCTGGCAATCCCCAGCCGGGTGGGAACATCATTCTCCTCCGATCATTACCGACTCCGCGTTCACGCGATCTTGTTCAACGCTGAGATCAGCGCGCAAGTGCTTGCTCTGTGGATAGGGGAAGATATCAAGCACTTCGCCGGCCCGGAGACGCGCCTGGATCTGGTGCCAGAAGCGCACGTCGAACAGGTCGGCATGGTGCTGCAAAAATATATCGCGCAGGGCATCGTGTAACCCCAGGAAACGCCGCAGTTCTTCGGGGAAAATATCGTGCTCGCCGACGGAAAACCATGGCTCCGCCGAGAACTCTTCCTCCATGGTTGTCGACTGTGGAAGCGATCGAAAGACGCAACTGATCAGCAAGCAAAGCTCATCATAATCGTAAAACACCACCCGGCCCTGACGGGTCACTCCGAAGTTCTTCAGCAAGATATCGCCGGGAAAGATATCTGTGGCAGCAAGATCTTTCAGCGCGTAGCCATAATCCACGACCGCCGCGCGCACCGCATCCGCATCTGCCTCGCGCACATAGAGGTTCAGCGGTGTGACGCGCCGCTCGACATAAGCATGCTTGATGACGACCTGCTCCGCTTCGACGACCACGGTCTGGCCGGCAACACGCTGTAGTTCATCGAGAAGCGCAGCGGAAAACCGCCGGCTGTCAAACACGAGATGCTCGAAATCTTGCG
>DATFXE010000018.1:0-10216 GCA_035258585.1 Roseiflexaceae bacterium
AAACATGCCTGAGGCGCACATTAGGCATGGTTCGATTCGAACACAATCAGGTTGACAGTTGGGGAGGTGTGGAGGGGCCTTCGGCCCCTCCACATCTCCCCAACGGTGGGGGTTTGGGGGCGACGCCCAGAGGGCACCCGGCCGCCCCCAAACCCCCACCCAAAGTGTAAAGTACGTTTGAAACCTTGTCTTAGTGAGGCGATCAGATGGGCGCATCGCGTCGCCCAGAGGGCACGCGGCCTCGTCGCTTCGTCGCATCGTACTCTGACAGCAACTGCTCGACCATCAGCCCCAAAGCCACACCCCATACGATATGCGCGCCGATCATCGGTTCGTGCCGGTGCATTGTTTCCCACGCGACCCTTCTCGTGTTATCCGAATCAGCTATAGCACGATATGTACCAGACATATTTCCAAGAGCCAAGTGATCGCATTGGAAAAAGGCTATTTTACGTCTACTTAATGGTCTGGCAACAAACCATTAATCTCGAACGGCTACTATCGTAGTTGACAGCCCAGCATGTATGGCATAGACTAGGGGCATTCTTCTCCGAAAAATGAAACTGGATCCGGACCGAGAACCCACGTCTAGTGAGCGTATATGACGCTGTCTGAGCGCGGCATATCTTGCTGGCCCTGCGGCGCAGCCGTCGCACAGCCGCCGGGATGCCGCTCAGGTTTGGCCCTGTTCTCAAGCATGGAGGAAACAGATGTCCACCAGGAATGTGTCTCGGCGTGGATTCCTCAAGATCAGCAGCGCCGCCGGCTTTGGGGCGCTGCTAGCGGCCTGCGGCGGCGCGGCCCCGGCGGCCGCGCCGACTGCGGCGAGCGGCGGGGGTGCGGCGCCGCAGGCCCCTGCGGCCGGCGGGTCAACGGATCAACTGATCGCGGCGGCGAAGCAAGAGGGTCAACTGACACTGATTGCCCTGCCGGACGATTGGTCGAACTATGGCGAGATCAAGAAGGCATTCTCCGACAAGTACGGTATCAAGGTGAGCACGCTCAACCCAGATGGCAGCTCGCAAGAGGAACTCGAAGCCATCAAGGCCAATAAGGACAACAAAGGCCCGCAGGCCCCGGACGTCGTGGAGGTTGGGTCAGTCTTTGGCCCGTCCGCGCAGACGGATGGGCTGATCCAGCCGTACAAAGTCGCCAACTGGAATGATATCCCCGACAGCGTCAAAGAGCCATCCGGCTACTGGTACGGCGACTACTACGGCGCGATGTCCTTCCTGGTCAACAAGGATGTGGTGAAGAACGTCCCGCAGGATTGGAACGACCTGCTCAAGCCGGAGTACAAGAGCCAAGTCGCGCTCTCAGGCGACCCGCGCGGCTCGAACCAGGCCATTCAGTCGGTGTACGCCGCGGCAATCGGCACCGGCGGCTCGCTCGACAACGCCCAGGCCGGCCTGGACTTTTTCGCCAAGCTCAACCAGGCCGGCAACCTGGTACCGATCATCGCCAAGCAGGCCTCGTTCGCCAAGGGCGAGACGCCGATCCAGATCACCTGGGACTACCTGGCGCTGGGGGCCAAAGACGCGCTCAACGGCAACCCCCCGGCCGATGTTGTCATTCCGAAGTCGGCCGTCTTCGCGGGCTACTACGTTCAGGCGATCAGCGCCTATGCGCCGCACCCGAACGCCGCCAAGCTCTGGATGGAGTATCTCTACTCAGATGACGCCACGCTGCTCTGGATCAAAGGCTACAATCACCCGTTCCGCTTCGATAAGCTGATGAAGGCCAACCGCATTCCGGCCGATGTCCTGGCGAAGCTGCCGCCCGCCGAGGTGTACAGCAAATCGGAGTTCCCAAGCCCCGACCAGCTCGCCAAGGCCAAGGACCTTATCACCAAGAACTGGGATAGCGTCGTCAAGGCCGATATCAAGAAGGCGCCGTAGTCCGGAAGTAGCGGCAACAGGCCACCACAATCGCGCGGTGGCCTGTTGTACCCAACCCCCATACCGCGAGAGGACTCGTCAATCTATGGCGCAGATTTCACAAGCCCAACCGCGCGCGACACGGGCGTCAGCGTTCCCGCGGCAGATATCGTGGGCCTGGCTGGGAGTCGTGCCATTCCTGGCCTTCGCCGTGGCCTTTCTGCTCTGGCCATGCGCATCGCTGGTCGTCGGCAGTTTCCAGGATAATCAGGGGCGATTTACGCTCGAGAACATCCGCAGTCTGGGTCAACCCTTCATCCTGGACGCCTACTGGCTGAGCATTCGGATCAGCATCGTCACATCGCTGGCTGGCGGCCTATTCGGCTTTCTGCTGGCCTATGCGGTGACGATTGGCGGATTGCCGGGGTTTTTGCGCAGCTCGCTCATGTCCTTCGCGGGCGTCGCCTCAAACTTCGCGGGAGTGCCGCTGGCGCTCGCCTTCATCGCCACACTCGGCCGCACCGGCCTGGTGACAGCTGTGATGAAGTGGATCTTCGGGATAAGTATCTACGATCAGGGGTTCAACTTATACTCGTTCTGGGGGCTAAGCCTAACCTATCTGTATTTTCAGTTCCCGCTGATGATGCTGATCATGGCCCCCGCGCTCGACGGGCTCAAGCGCGAGTGGCGCGAGGCTTCCGAGAACCTGGGCGCGACGACCTGGCAGTATTGGCGCTATGTGGCGCTGCCGATCTTGATGCCCTCCATCCTGGGAACAATGGTGCTGCTGTTCGGCAACGCCTTCGGCGCTCAGGCCACGGCGTTCGCGCTGACCGGCGGCTCGCTCAACCTGACGACGATCCTGATCGGCCAGCAGATCACCGGCGATGTGCTGCATAATTCGAACCTGGGCTACGCGCTCGCCCTGGGCATGGTGGTTATCATGGCGCTGTCGATTGCTGCGTATTCGTGGCTGCAGCGAACGGCGGCGAGGTGGCTCCGATGATACGGTGACCCTCACTCCTTCACCGTGGCACCGTGCGACCAATGGAAGAGTGTTATGCGACGTGGATCGTTTTGGGCCTGGCTTTGGGTCGCGCTCGGCATGATCTATTTCTTCCTGCCGCTCTATGCGACGCTCGATTTCTCGCTGCGGGCTCAGCGCAACACGCTTGGGTTCAGCGCCTATGTGAGCGTGTTCGAGAACCCGAAGTTCCTGCAAACCTTCACCTTCTCGCTCGAGATGGCGGTCTTTACAATCCTCGCGAGCGTGCTGCTCATGGTGCCCACGATCTACTGGGTGCATTTGCGCGTCCCGCGGCTGCGGCCGGTGGTCGAGTTCATCACACTGCTGCCGTTTGTCGTCCCGGCGATCGTGCATGTGTTCGGCCTGATCAAGACGTACAGCCGGCCGCCGTTTGACCTGGTGGTGAGCCCGGCACTGCTCGTCTGCGCCTATGTTGTTCTGTCGTTTCCCTATATGTACCGCGCGATCGATACTGGGCTGCGCGCGATCGACGTGCGCACATTGACCGAGGCAGCCCAGAGCCTGGGTGCCGGCTGGGGCACCGGTTTGTTTCGGGTGATCTTGCCCAATCTGCGCGTGGCGTTACTAAGTGGTGCGTTTCTAACGTTCGCAATTGTTATGGGTGAGCTGACGCTCGCGCTCTACCTGGCCTGGCCGGCGTTTGGACCATTCATGTGGCAGATCGGGCAGAACCGCGCGTACGAGCCGGCGGCACTCGCAATCATTAGCCTCATTATGACCTGGGCATCGATCAGTTTGATCCAACTGATTGGCCGGGGCAGGTCCGGTCAGGCTCAGTTGGGCGGCACTCGCTAGAGAGCAGAGACTTGAGGCTAGCGGCTAGAGTTCATCTCCAAGTCTCAAGCCTCTAGCCTCAAGTCTCAGGAATGGGGTTTCTATGGCTTTCCTCGACCTGATCAACGTCCGTAAGAGCTTCACCGGGTCCACCGCCGTCGAGAATTTCAACCTGGAGGTCGAGCGCGGCGAGTTCATCTCGTTCCTCGGCCCTTCCGGCTGCGGCAAGACCACCACGCTGCGCATGATCGCCGGCTTCGAGACGCCCACATCGGGCACGATTCGGATCAACGATGTCGATGTGACCAACACGCCGCCGAACAAACGCCACGTCGGGATGGTCTTCCAATCCTACGCGCTGTTCCCGAACATGACCGTGGCCGGCAACATCGGCTTTGGGCTGAAGGTGGCGCGGCAGCCCGAGAACGCAATCAAAGAGCGTGTCGCTGAGATGCTGCGGATCGTCCATCTAGCCGATTTCGGCAACCGCTACCCGTATCAGCTGTCGGGCGGGCAGCAGCAGCGCATCGCCCTGGCCCGCGCGCTGGCCATCCAGCCGCAGGTGCTGCTGCTGGATGAGCCGCTTTCAGCGCTCGACGCCAAGATCCGTGTGGCGCTGCGGAATGAGATTCGGGCCATCCAGCGCCAGCTTGGCATCACCACGATCTATGTGACGCACGATCAAGAGGAGGCGCTCTCGCTCTCCGATCGAGTCGTGGTGATGAGCAACGGCCGGATCGAGCAGATTGGCACGCCGTTCGAGATCTATAATTTCCCGACCACGCGCTTCGTGGCCTCGTTCGTGGGCACGCTGAATGTGCTCGCGGCCGACGTCGCCGATGCGGCCGGCGGGAGATTGCGCGTCGATGGCCAGGATATCCAGGCCGCCAGGCCCATCCCCGATACCTCCGACGGCAAGCCAGTCACCGTCGCGCTGCGGCCGGAGGTGATCTCGCTGAACGGCAACGGCGCGAGTGGGAACCACCTGAGCGGCACCGTCGACGACGTGATGTTCCTCGGGCCGACCATGCGTGTCAAAGTGCGTCTGCGCGATCAGTTCCTCCAGTTCGACGAGTTCAACAACCCGCACCTTTCCCCACCTCAGCGCGGCCAGCAGATCACCGTCAGCTTCCCCATCGAGGCATGCCTGCTGCTGGCCGATCAGCAGCCGGCGGCCGAGTAGCGCCTCCGGCTATACCATGCATAAAACCGCCGGGTGCCCGTTTGGACGTCGCCAAGCACGCCAAGATTGGGACGTCCAAATTATGTCAATGAAATGGAGAGTATCTGCCATGACTATGCTTCGCATCAGCGCCGGACTGTTCGCGTTTACGGCGCGTATGGAAGAGGAGGCCGCACCCAAGACATGTGCGGCCTTTCGCGAGCTGCTGCCCTACCGCCAGAAGCTGATCCACGCGCGCTGGAGCGGCGAGGCGTGCTGGATACCGCTGGGCGAGTTCGCGCTGGGCGTCGGCTTCGAGAACCACACCAGCCACCCCGCGCCGGGCGAGCTACTCTGGTACCCCGGCGGCTACAGCGAGACTGAGCTGCTGTTTCCATATGGCGCGACGATGTTCGCCAGCAAGCTTGGCCAGCTGGCCGGCAACCACTTCCTGACGATCGTCGAGGGGCGCGAGCAGCTGCGCGAGCTGGGGCGCATGGTGCTGTGGCAGGGCGCGCAGGATATTGTGTTCGAGCGAGAGTGAGGTGTGTCGGGTGTCGCGAGCCGTCACTCATCACATATCACTCCTCATATGGAGAGGATGCCCTACATGCTGGAGATGGCACTGGCGCAGCCGGAGGATCTCGACACCGTGATATCGATACTCGAAGAGGTGGCTGCATGGGCGCGGAATCTTTGTGAAGGCTTTGAATATTACAGGGTCGGAACGCTCCTACTGGGCGGGTAGATCAGATAGGTCGTGCCGCCGGAGGTTTCAAGCCAGAGCGGTTCGAACTCGCTGCGCAGATATGTGACACGCACGCCGGCGTCGTCAGCCGCGGCCGGATCGTTGATGATCGGGTTGCCCGAGGAATCGAAGCCGACCAGCACCAGCAGATGCCCATTGGTCGAAGGGATGGTCGATCCGGTCAGCTCGCCCTTCTTCCAGGCCACACTCATAACCACAGGCACACCGGCCGCAATCCACGGCTCGAGCTGTGCCATGCTGCTGAAGCACGCGATATAACCCTCTTGCCCCTGAGACGCGGCATACGCGGTGTTGAAGGGCCAGTTGCCGTGCCCATCGTAGAGCCAATCGAAGACGCCAGCCACGGCGGCGCGCACGCGCGGCTCGCATGGGCCGGTGTCATTGGTCCAATACCCCAGCACCATCGAGGTCGACGTGGGGCTGCACCAGACTTCGCCGCCGTCGGGATAAACCATCTGCGAGCACTTCGGCACATCCAGCAAACGGTTCCACAGCCTGGGATCGCCCGCCGGTAGGGCGCCCGGCTTGCTGGCCGTGGTCGAGTAGGTCACCGAGGCGTTTCGCAGGCTTGGCATCGCGCCGCCGGTGCTAAATAGCCGCACATTGAGCTGGAACGCCTCGGCTAGCGTCTTCTTTGCCAGCACCAGCGTATCGACCGCGACGGTTCCGTCGGCGTCGCGCTGGCCATTGACCGAGTGGCGCTCGATGGTGGACGTATCGGCGGCCCAGATGCCCAGGATGTACCACTTCGTCCAGCGCCCGCCGATCTGCACGCGGATCTGCGCCTCGATCCAGCTGCCTGCGGGCGTGTCGGCATTCCACGACGCGATCGCTTCGGAGAAGCTAAAGCCGGTGGACACGACCGGACTGGTGATCTCGCCGAAGAGGAAGCTGCCGCCGTTGTAGTAGTTGTGGCCGAAGTAACCGCCCGCTGGATATGGGTCGGTTCCTGCTTGAGCGCTGGCGAGATCGATTTGCGCCACTCCGCCGACAAGTTGCACGCCGGTGCGCGTCCAGCCGCTCAGGCCGCCATCAGCCGCGCGCCAGCGTGTGAAAGGCGTCATGTAGCTCGACTTCTCGGCCGCGCGTGCCGGCGTTGCCAGCAGGGCAGCGGATGCGACCACATACTACAACCACACGTGAAACCTTCGGTGGATCATCGTCGTTCCTCCCTATTGGCGCGATTACGTGGGCCTATTATAGATCATGCTGAAGCACAAGGAAGTCGAGCGCCTGGTATGGTATACTTGCCGCCGTCGCTGCGAAGTAGTTTCGCTTGCGTTGGCTCTGGCACGCAATCGTTCAATCTGTTGATAAGCTCAATGCTGAACTTTTACCTCCAGCTCCTGCTGATCCTCTTCGGCGCGACCGCGCTGGCCTGCTGGTGCGGCTGGGGTCTCGCTCGGCTGGCGCTTCCCGCCTCACTGCGCCCGTACGGCGCCCTGCTGGCGCCGCTGCTCGGTTATGCTTTCGCGATGGTGCTGGGCTACTGGTTCGTGTGGACGGTCAGCGGGCTGGCGCCCGCGCTGCTGATTCTGCTGCTGGCGACGGGCGCACTGAACGCGCTGGCATGGCGACGGGAAGGCCCGCCGCGGCTGGGCGCGATCCGCGAGGAGCTGCCGATTCTGCTGATTGCGTTCGTCACGCTGCTGGTGGGGATCGCACCGCTGCTGCACTACGGCCACCCCGCAGTGATCGGCGGGGGCTGGGACATCGAGACCGCGCTGCCGACCGCGCGCTACCTCGAGCGCGGCCCGATCGCTGCGATCGCCGATGCCGCGCCGAACCCGCTGCGCGACCTGGTGCGCGATCCCCCGCGAATCGGCAAGACAGTCGGCTTCGCAGTCTGGCAGGGCAGCCTGGATATTCTGACGCACATAGAGGCGATTCTGACCTTCACGCCGCTGCTGGCCTGGCTGCGCGCGCTGGGGGTGCTGGTTGTCTACGTGCTGCTCCGCGCGACGCTGGGGCTGCGGCGCGGGCCGGCGCTGCTGGGCGCGGCGCTGAGTAGCGCAGGCGCGCTGCTGCTCTGGATCGGCTACTTCAACTTCGAGAAGCAGATGGCCGCCTGGCCGCTGATCCCGCTCGGCCTGCTGGTCGGCGTGGCGGCGGTGGAGGAGCTAGCCAAGCCGACGAAGGACCAAAGACCAAACACCAAAAGGAGAGCCAGCGATCGTTGGTCCTTGGTCCTTGGTCCTTGGTCTCGGCTAGGCATGGCGCTGCTCGCCGCGATCACGCTCGCGGCGCTGCCGGTGGCCTATTATCCGGCTTTGACGCTGTGGGTGCCGCTGGCGGCCGGGCTGGCGACGGCGATCCTGGTCGAGCGGGCCCTCACCCCCCAACCCCCTCTCCCGCTGCGGCAGGAGATGGGGGGCGATTTTCCCTCGCCCGTCGTAATGGGAGCAGGGCCGGTGCCTGCCCTGAGCGCAGACGAAGGGGTGAGAGCCATCCCGCGTCTGCTGCTTGCAGCCATAGCGCTGGCCGGACTCACGTCGCTCGTCGCCGCGCCGACGATCCTGGATTACTGGCATGGGTTTGCCTACCGCTACAACGAGCAGCTGACGACGTTGGGCGTGTTCTTCTACATTCCGGCGACGGACATACTGGGACTGACGCCATATCTGCACGGCCAGCCCGAGCCGGCGGCAATGTCGCCCTGGGCGCTGGGCGGGCTGGCAGCGTTCGGCGTGCTGGCGCTGGCGGGGCTGCTGCTGCCGGCGACTGGGGACTGGAGACTGGGGACTAGGAGCACGGCAGCAAACTCCCAGTCCCCAGTCCCTAGTCCCCAGTCCCCAGTCCCAAACTTGCGCTGGTGGGGCATGCTGCTCGGCGCGCTTATCTACCTGGCCTGGCTGCGCTGGTGGCAGCAATATCCCTATGCCTATCTGAAGGGCGCGGCCTATGCCGGCTTCGTGTTCATGGGGTTGGCGGCGGCCGGTTGGCAGGCGCTGGCCGAGCGCGCCTCCGTGCCGTGGCTGCGGCTTGGCAGTCAGCTAAATCTTACCGCAAAGAGCGCAAAGGTAGGTATCACATCTACTACAAGCCCTTCGCGCCCTTTGCGCTCTGGGCGGTTAGAAACCCTTATCGGCGTCATCGGAGTGGCGGCGCCCCTGCTGCTGGCCATCCCGATGGTCATCAGCCAGGCGCGGATCGTCGCCATGCACTGGGATGGGCCGGGGCTATACCCGGCCGATTTCCCTGCGCTGCTCGAGCTGCGCCAGCGCATCGAGGCCGGCAGCAGCGTCACGCTGGCCGACGACGGGCGCACCGAGGGCGTTATTAGCGGGCTGGCGGCCTATATGCTCGACCATACCACCGTCTGGGGGCGCGTCAAGACCGGCTACACGTCCGCGGCCACCGGCGCGCCGGACGCGATCGGCGAATACGCGCTCCTGCCGATCGGCGAAGACCCGACCTTATACGGCTACGGCGCCCCGATCTGGCGCGGCGGCTCCTACGCGCTGTACCAGCGACCGCCCGGCGCGCTGGCGCAGCTGCGCCCCGAGTACATCCTCGCGCCCGGGCAATCGATCGCGCTGGCGGCCGGCGTGAATCACCTGGCGCTGGGCGCGGAGTCACAGCCAGCCGGCCCGCCACGCCGGCTCGATCTGACCGTGGCCGCGCTGCACGAGTCGACGATCGGCCTGGATGGCAAGAACTTTGCGATCCCGGCCGGCGGCGCGCGTGTGCGGATCGCCACGCTGCCTATTGGACCGCCGCACGAGATCCGCAATAGCGGCGCGGAGCCGATCCTACTGCGCTCGGCGACGCTGGCGGAAGCCGGCGAGTCGACCGCCGACGCAGTTACGCCGCTGCGATCGGCGTTGGTCACAAGCGCCGGCGCCACCGCTGCCGAACAAACCGTCACGACGAGGATCGAGACGCTGCTGGCCGACGGCGGCCCGCTGACCCTGGCGCTCGACATCTGGGATCGCGGGCGCGCCATTCACTACGGCTGGTACGGCGTGGAGCTGGGAACCAGCCCCGGCATCCAGACCACCACCCTCAACCTGGACCTGCGGCGTGGCGAGCTGCGCGCCACCACTGGCGAAGGCGCGCCAGTGCCATCGGGCGCGCAGTTCGCCGGGCTGCAAGCGGGCGACTACAGCGCGCGCTTGCAGGTCAGCGCAGGCGCGGCGGCGCTGGCCGGATCGGGCGACCTGTTCACCTTCAGCGTCGGCGAGGATCAGGCGATATCAGATATTCGGACCGAGCCGCTGCCGTTCCTGGTGACAACCACCGACCGCCCGCCGCACCTACTCGGCTTCCAGCTGGGCGACGATATGCGGCTCCAGGGCTACGCGATCGACAAGACCATCGCCCGGCCAGGCGATAGCCTGCTGCTGACGCTGTGGTGGCAGGCGCTGGCCGCGCCCGGCGACGAGCGCAGCGTGCTGGTGCAGCTGCTCGACCGCGGCGGCGCGATCGTCGCCCAGGCCGATGGCCCGCCCGCGCACGGCGGCCGCCCGACCAGCCAGTGGCAGGCCGGCGACACCGTTATCGATTCGCGCCAGGTCAGGCTGCCGGCTGATCTGCCGAATGGCGCCTACACGCTGGTCTTTGGCATGTATCGCTGGCCCTCGCTC
>DATFXE010000019.1:0-8344 GCA_035258585.1 Roseiflexaceae bacterium
GTATGGGCCGTGGTGTACCACGCAGGCCATTTGCTCGACACCCTGCAACCGTTCGACTTGCACGAGCTGGCCGTCGGGGATCCGCGCCGGTAGAAGCATGCCGGCGCGGACCTGTATAGTGTGCTCGTGCGTGGCGAGATCATAGAACAACCCGATCCGCGGACCTGCGTTCCGCACGCCCGAGCGCGCTAGATAGGCGTCGATCTCCTCGAACAGTCGAATAAAGATCGGCTCCGAGGTGATGTAGTCGGAAATAACCCCCGGCACGGCCGCGATCCACTGCGGCTCGATCCGCTTGACCACCACCTCGTAGGCGTCGAGCGCGTCCTCCTGTTCGATCTGCCGCAGGCGCGCCGCGATTCGCGCCAGCTGCGCCTGCTCGGCCGTCACGCGCCGCTCGACCTCGGCTCGCTTGAGCGTCAACATGCCGCGCAGCTGCTCGGCGGATAGCTCGCTGCGAAGCACCACCGCAATCTGATCGAGCGAGAAACCTAGATCCTTGAGCGCCAGGATGCGGTTCAGGCGCGGCAGCTGATCGATCGAATAGTAGCGATAATCGGTGCTCGGGTCGACCAGGGCAGGCTTCAGCAGGCCGAGCTTGTCGTACAAGCGCAGCGTTCGCGTCGAGACCTGGGCGATGCGGGCGAAACTGCCGATGCGAATCACAGCCATACTATAAACCTTAACGCTAGGTCAAAGTCAATGCCATGTTGCCGGTTAGAAAGTTAGAAGGTTAGAAAGTTAGAAGGTTGGGACTTGCCAACCTTCTAACCTTCTAACCTTCCAACCTTCAAACCTTCGAACGAGCTTACTCGACCGGGATCTCCTTGTAGATCATCCCCAGGTCGATCCCATCGCGGCGCTTGCGGTAGGCGCGCATCCCCAGGTAGATGCCGAGCGCCAGCCCATACAGCACCAGCATGAAGATCACCGACGCGGTATTGCGATAGCTGATTCCGTACAATCCGGCATCGCCATTCGGGTCGATCAGCCATTCGTAGATCAGGAACAGCAGGAACGCCGCGAAGATCACGCCGGCCACCGTGATCAGCGGCACGCCGGCGACCTTGAACTTGGCGATCGGCGAGGCTTCGTACAGATCCTTCTTGGTGTAGGGCAGCAGGATCGCGGCGATCGTCGAGCCAAGAAACGTCACGGCGATCACCAGCGTCGAGGCCAGCGTCAGGCTGGCGAAGTTCAGGATATTCCACACATACAGGATCGAGACGATCAGGCCCGGCACCACCATCAGAATGAGCGCCCAGATCGGCGTGCGTGTGCGCGGGTCGATTCGCGCGGCGGCCTCGGGCAACAGCCGGTCGAATGCGGCGGCGAAGATCACGCGGGTCGAGGAGAGGAAGATGGTGCCGGCCCAGCCGAAGAACCACATACTCATCGCCAGCAGCACCACGAACTGAAGGATCGGGTTGGTGGTCAGGAACATCGCCAGCATCGCCGGGTAGGGCCAGACGTTCAGCGGCGGCGCATCGGTGCTGTAGCCCCAGCGGTAGCTCCAGTAGGCCGCGTCGGCCTTGTTGAGGAAATCCCAGCCGATCGTCTTATCGACCAGCAGGAAGAACACCACCGCCATCAGCGTCGTGACGATCAGCGCCAGCGCCATGCCCCAGAAGTTGCGCTTGAAATCGTCGGCGCCCTTGACCTCGCCATACAGCGTGGCGCCCCAGTTCGGCCACAAATTGAAGAAGGTCAGGTACGGCATGAGCAAGAAGATCGCCAGCAGCGAGCCGCCCCACAGCGGCGTGGTCGCGCCGGCGGCCTCGCCGGCCTTGAGCGTTGCGTCATACACGCCGGGCGCCGCGCCGAACAGGGCGGTGGCGTTGGCCTCCAGCCCGGCCTTGAAGCCCTCGCTGCTGCCGAACAGTAGGAACAGAGCGACGATCAGCAGGCCGGCGTTGCCGACCCAGAAGCAGAACTTCTGCACCCGCGCATAGGTCTTCATGCCCAGTGCGATCACAATGGTGACGAACACAAGCGTCAGCACGCAGACCAGGAAGTAGGCGGTCTTATCCCAGGCGAACCACAGCGCGGCGTCCTTGGCGCCGATCACGCCCAGCAGCGGCACGAAAAAGATCTGCCGCAGCATATCGCTGTAGAGCGGCGTCCACAGCCATAGAATGAACCACCAGCCGGTGACCGCTAGCACGAAGCCGATCCCGCCGCCCAGAATGCGGCTCTGCCAGACATAGTCGCCGCCGGCGCGCGGCATCACGGCGATCAGCCCGGCGTAGACGACGCACTCGGCCAGGATGAGCACCGCGCTGAGCAGCAGCGCCGGGAACAGGCCGCCCTCGAAGAACCACATCTGGCTGATGATGTACAGCCCCAGCGTCACCAAGTTGATCGAGAAAAAGGCGTAGATGAATGCGTCGAACACCGACCACGAACGAACCAGTCCGGTCGCCTTGCGCAGGAACAGCGTTGACTCGCTGGCGCTGGCGGCGGTTGTGGCTGTGGCGCTTCTCTGAGCGGACTCCCCTGCGCTCATAGCATGGCTCCTTTCCAATTGCGATTCTCGCGATAGTTGCCGATGCGACTCTGGCGCGGAGTGGGGCGAACGTGACCCGCCCCCACCCAGCTCCGACCTGGTAAGCTGCAAGTGTGTTGAAACAGGCTCGCGACGTGGCGAGCGTCGGGACGTTTTGGCTGTGGTATTGGCCGGAAATTGCGTACCAGGAGTATATGTCTTTTTCGTAGAAAGTCAAGAACAGGTTGTTGACAGCAACACAAGCCGATGATACGATAGATGTTGCACTATCCGGTTTATGTTTCATATTATGCAACATGTCGACGACCAGCCGGGCACGCTGATCCAGTCGGTCCAGCGGGCCGCGGCGCTGCTGAAAGTGTTTGACAACGGTCCGGCCGAGCTTGGCGTCAGCGAGCTGAGCCGCAAGACCCGGCTGCACAAGAGCACCGCTTCGCGCCTGCTGGCGACCATGGAGCGTGAGGGGTTGCTGGAGCGCGTGCCGGGCACCGAGAAATACCGGCTTGGCTTTATGCTGGTGCGTCTGGCTGGCCAGGTCACGCACTTCGGCGATATCCGCATGACGGCGCGGCCTGTGCTGGTGCAGCTGGCCGAGGCCTCGCGCGAGACGGTTCATCTGGCGGCGCTGGACGAGGATGAGGTGATCAACATCGAGCAGATCTCCGGCCCGCATCTGGTGCGCGACACCAACTGGGTTGGCCGGCGCACGCCGCTGCACTGTGTAGCAAACGGCAAGGCGCTGCTGGCCTTCCGCCCGGCCTCCGAGATCGCGCGCGTGTTGGCTGGGCCGCTGGCGCGCTTCACCGAGCGCACCATCGTCGACGCCGAGCGACTGCGCTCCGAGCTGGCGCTTGTTCGCGAGCGCGGCTACGCCCAGGCGCTTGGCGAGATCGAGGAGGGTCTGAACGCGGTCGCCGCGCCAGTGCGCGACGGCGGGGGCGAGGTGATTGCGGCCGTGAGCGTATCCGGGCCGGCCTACCGCGTCACCACCGAGCGGATCGCCGAGCTGGGCGCGCTGACGGTTGCGGCGGCCAGGCGGATTTCGGAGCGGCTGGGATATTCGGGCTAACGAAAAACAAAAAGAAGAAAAGTACCGCTGCGGACGACCACATATGGGTCACCGCGTAAGTCGTGTGAATAGGAGGTGGCTATGACCAGCGATACCACCGATCGGCGGCGCGAGCGCCGGGCGCGGCAGGCGGCCGCGGCGGCCAGCCAGCACATGCGGCCGATCAGCTACGATCTGCCGCTGTATGAACTGCTCAGCGCGGATGCGCTCGACCTTCTGCACCACGCCTCGATGCGCATCCTATCCGAGTTCGGGATCGACTTCTACGACGCCGAGGTGCGCGCGATCCTGAAGGAGCACGGCGCCGAGGTGCGTGGCGACACGGTCTGCTTCGACGAGGCGCTGATCGCCAAGTATGTCGCTATGGCGCCGCACCAGTTCACCCAACTGGCCCGCAACCCCGAGCATAATCTGGTGATCGGCGGCAATCAGGTGGTGTTCGCGCCGGTGTACGGCCCGCCGTTCGTGCAGGATCTCGATCGCGGGCGGCGCGAGGCCACGCTGGCCGATTTCGAGAACTTCGTCAAGCTGGCCAACAGCACGCCGTACATCCACCACTCCGGCGGCACGATCGTCGAGCCGACCGACGAGCCGGTCTCGACCCGCCACCTCGATATGATCTTCAGCCATATCAAGTACGGCGACAAGGCCTTTATGGGCTCGGTCACGGCCGGGCCGAACGCGGCCGACAGCGTCGCGATGGCCGAGATCGTCTTCGGCGCCGATGCGATTCGCGAGAACCCGGCGCTGCTCTCGCTGATCAACGTCAGCAGCCCGCGCCGCTACGACGAACGCATGCTGGCCGCGATCAAGGTCTACGCCCGCGCTCGCCAGGCGCTGATCATCACGCCGTTCATTCTGGCCGGCGCCATGGGGCCGACCACAATCGCCGGCACGGTCGCCCAGCTCAACGCCGAGGCGCTGGCCGGCATCGCGCTGTGCCAGATGATCGAGCCGGGCACGCCGGTGGTCTACGGCTCCTTCCTCTCGACGATCGACTTGCAGAGCGGATCGCCGACCTTTGGCTCGCCCGAGAGCCAGCTGGGGCTGTATGCCAGCGCGCAGCTGGCGCGGCGCTACGGCCTGCCGTTCCGCGGCGGCGGCATGTTCGCCAGCTCCAAGCTGCCCGACGCCCAGGCCGGCTATGAGTCGGTGATGGTGATGCAGCCGACCATCCTGGCGCGCACCAACTTCGTGCTGCACGCGGCCGGCTGGCTGGAGAACGGCCTGGTGGCCGGCTATGAGAAGTTTGTGCTCGACTGCGAGATCCTGGGTATGCTGCACACCTGGGCCAAGGGGATCGACCTTTCCGATGAGAGCCTGGCCTTCGACGCGATCGCCGAGGTGCCGCCCGGCGGCCACTACCTGGGCACGGCCCATACCATGCGCCACTTCCGCGATGCCTTCTACCGCGCCGAGCTGTTCGACTACAACTCAGCCGAGCAGTGGGAACTGAACGGCGCCGAGGATAGTTACACGCGCGCCGCTCGCAAGGTCAAGCAGATTTTGGCCAGCTACCAACCGCCCGCGCTCGACCCCGGCGTCGAGGAGGCGCTGCGCGAGTTCATGGTGCGCCGGAAGGAGGCGATCGCGTTGGAGCCGCACGACTTTTGAATTGAAAATTGACAATGTAGAATTGAGAATGCTTCATCGAAGCTGTTTCTCAGTTTTCAATTTTCAATTCTCAATTTTCTGAGGGAGAGGCTATGCAAACCCACGCACGCCTCGTGATCATCGGCGCCGGCATCGTCGGCTGTAGCGCGGCGTATCACCTGGCCAGGCTCGGCTGGCGCGACATCGTGGTGATCGACCAGGGGCCGCTGTTCGCGACCGGCGGCTCGACCTCGCACGCGCCGGGTCTGGTGTTTCAGACCAATGGCTCGCAGACGATGTGCCGTATGGCGCAGTATGCCGTCAAGCTGTATGGCGAGCTCTCGCTGGACGACCAGCCATGCTTCTACCCGGTCGGCAGCCTGGAGGTGGCCTACACGCCCGAGCGCCTGCGCGATCTGCATCGCCGTCGCGGATGGGGCCGCTCATGGGGTCTCCATTCCGATGTGATCGGCCCGGCTGAGGCGCGCGCGCAGCTGCCGCTGCTGGACGACAGCAAGATCCTGGGTGCGCTGGCGGTCCCAGGCGATGGTATCGCCAAGGCTGTGCGCGCTTGCGAGGCGATGGCGCGCTTCGCCCAGGCCCACGGCGCCAGCTTCTATGGGCGCACTCCGGTCACCGGCTTCGAGACGGCCGGCGGGCGCGTGACGGCCGTGTTGACCGGCCAGGGCCGGATCGCCACCGAGCAGGTCCTGCTGTGCGGCGGCATCTGGGGGCCGAAGGTCGGCCGGCTGGCTGGCGTGTCGGTGCCGCTGACGCCGTGCCAGCACCAGTACGTCCGCACCACGCCGCTGCGTGAGCTGTTGGGCGAGACCCGCGAGGTAGTCCACCCGATCCTGCGCCATCAGGATAAGGCCATGTACGCGCGCCAGGTCGGCAACAGCTACGGCGTCGGCTCCTACCAACACACGCCGCTGCTCGTATGTCCCGACGACATCCGGCCGCATGAGACCTGGGTATCGGCCACGGAGATCACAGAGAAAGATAATAACAACGCATTTCCTCAGCCCTCTGCGATCTCTGTGGCCTCTGTGGCAACATGGGACATGCCCTCGGTGATGCCCTTTACGCCCGAGCACTTCGATGGGCCGTGGCAGGATATGGCCGAGATCTTGCCGACGCTGCGCGGGGCCGACTTCGCGGCAACCATGAACGGCATGTTCTCGTTCACGCCCGATGGCAACCCGGTGGTTGGTGAGGCGCCCAACCTGCGCGGCTTCTGGGTCGCCGAGGCCGTCTGGGTCACACACGGCGGCGGTGTCGGCAAAGCGGTGGCCGAGCTGATGGCGACGGGGAGCGCTGAGTGGGACATGCGCGACTGCGACATCGACCGCTTCGAGCCGCACGCCCACAGCGCGCCCTACGTGCTGGCGCGCGGCTGGACCCAGTACGACGAGGTCTACGACATTCTGCACCCGTTGCAGCAGATGGAGCAGCCGCGACCGCTGCGCACCAGCCCCTTCTACGCCCGCCAGCAGGCGCTCGGCGCAGTGTTCTTCGAGGGCCGTGGGTGGGAGCGGCCGCAGTGGTTCGAGTCAAACGTTGAAACGTTGAAACGTTCGAACGTTCAAACGTTCAACCCGCGGTTGGGCTGGGCCGCGCGCTGCTGGTCGCCGATCGCTGGCGCCGAGCACCTGGCTACGCGCGAGCACATAGCGCTCTACGATATGACGCCGCTGACGCGCTGTGAGGTCGCCGGCCCTGGGGCGCTGGCCTTCTTGCAGCACCTGACGACGAATCAGCTCGAGAAACCGGCCGGCAGCGTCGTCTACACCTGCATGTGCGATGAGCGCGGCGGAGTCAGGAGCGATGTCACCGTCACACGGCTGGCCGAAAGCGAATTCCAGGTCGCCTGCAACGGCCCGGCCGATATCGCTTGGCTGCGCCGCCACGCGCCCGAGGATGGCCGGGTGTTGGTCCGTGAGACGACGCCGGGCACATGCTGCGTCGGCGTGTGGGGGCCGCGCGCGCGCGAGCTAGTGCAGCCGCTGAGCGGCGACGATTTCTCGAACGAGACGTTTCCCTACTTTACTGCCAGGCGCGTCTACATCGGCGAAGTGCCCTGCATGGCCCAGCGGGTCTCGTATGTCGGCGAGCTGGGCTGGGAGATCTACACCAGCGCCGACTATGGCCTGCGCCTGTGGGATCTGCTGTGGGCCGCTGGCCAGCCGCTGGGCGCGATCGCCGCCGGCCGGACGGCCTTCGACGCGCTGCGCTTGGAGAAGGGCTACCGGCTGTGGGGCGCCGATATGCACGCCGAGCACACGCCGTACGAGGCCGGGCTGGGCTTCACCGTCAAGCTCGACAAAGGTGATTTCCTTGGTCGCGACGCGCTGATTCGCGCGAAGGAGCGCGGGCTGAGTCGCAAGCTCTGCTGCATGGTTCTCGACGATTCTGCGCATGTGGTTCTGGGCAAGGAGCCGATCTGGGCGGATGGGCAGGTCGTAGGCTATGTCAGCAGCGCTACGTATGGCTATAGCGTGGGCAAGAGCTTCGCCTACGGCTACCTGCCGATCGAGCTCGCCTCCGCGGGCGCGCGGGTCGAGATCGAGTATTTTGGCGAGTGCTATGGCGCCACGGTGGCGAGAGAACCACTATTCGACCCGCACGGAGCCAGGCTGAGAAGCTAATGTGGCAGCTTGATTGCTATCTGATCATTCCTCATCCTGCTGAGTCGCGTGTCCTGCTGTTGCCAGACACGGCCGGATGGTCGCTGCCGCAAGTTCATGTGAATGTCGAAGGTGCTCAGGACGAGATGCACCTGCTGCGGCCGGCGATTCGTGAACGCTTTGGCGCTGATGTTACAGGGCTACGTCGAGTCTACACGCAGGTCGACGATCAGGCGCAGCGGGCCGATGTGATACAGTTTCTAGAAAATCATAGCGCTGTCACGAACATATCGGCCGGTAAGTGGTTTAGCCGCGAGCAGCTAGCTGAGTTGGCGCTGGTGCGCCCAGAGCAACGCGGGTTTATGGCAGAGGCGCTGGCCGAGCGCGCGGGCGCCCCGCCGCCGGAGCAGCGCGCGCCGTGGGCGCGGCCGGGCTGGTTCGCACAGGCGGCCGCCTGGACCGAACGGCAACTGGCACAGCGTGGCTATCAGTTGGCGGCGCCGGTCGAGCAGTACCGCAGCTCGAGCATTTCGTGCGTGCTGCGCGCGC
>DATFXE010000020.1:0-3526 GCA_035258585.1 Roseiflexaceae bacterium
AACACCGGCGCATTGAACTCGCCGGCGACCTGCTCGAGCCTGACTGCGGGTGCGGGCTGGCCGGCGGTTGGCGCGGAGGTGGATGGCGCAGATGTGGGCGGCGCTGCGCCAGCAGCCGCGGCCAAGGTTGGGGCAGCCGAAACCGGTGTGCCGGATGACGACGCCGCGCTGCCAATTTGGGTCGAACCGCAGGCGGCCAGCAGGAGGATGGCGATCAGCCCGGAGAGCGCCAGGGCATACCGATACATGGAATGGCTCTTTCTAGTATGACAACGAGACTTCAACGGATTTAACTGATTAGGAGCGGATGTAACAGACTATGGGATTCTACTCTATCCGTTTCCTATCCGTTCTATCCGTTGAAAGTCTGGTTCCGGCTACTCCGTAACAATGCGCATTAGTGTTTGTCTGTATAATAGACGACTGGCCGCGACCGCCGCTCACGAATTCTAGCACTGAAACAAGCAAGATTGCTGCCATAGCTGTAGGTCGCAGGCCGCTTATCCCAAGAGAGGGCCGCCTGCTCCTGGGATAAGCGGCCTGCGGCCTGCGACCTGCAAGGAAACTGCATGCATATCGCCTTTATCGACTCGTGGATTCAGACGGTTGCCGAAGGCAGCGGCACGGCGGCGGGCATCGGCGGCCTGCGGCGCGCGCTGATCGCGCGCGGGCATCGCGTGGCGCGCCTGGCACCGCCGACCGCCTGGCCGGCGAACCTCACGCTGCGCCGGCTGCTGTTCAACTACCACCTGCCCGCGCTGCTGCGCACGCTCCATTACGATCTAGTGGTCGGCTTCGACATCGATGGCGTGCGCTGGTCGAGCGCGCGTGGCGGCACGCCCTACGTCGCCAGCATCAAAGGGGTGATCGCGGAGGAGATGCAGCACGAGGGCGGCCGCACCCGGCTGCTGTTCGAGCTGCTTTCGCGGCTGGAGGGTTACAACGCGCGCCACGCCGACGCGGTGCTGACCACCAGCGACTACTGCCGAATGGCCATCCTGCGCCACTACGGCGTGCCGCCCAGCCGGGTGCGGCTGGTGCCGGAAGGGATCGACCTGGCCCACTGGCGCGAGCTGGCGGCGCACCTTCCCCAATCCAGCGACGGCGCGACGATCCTGTGTGTGGCGCGGCAATACCCGCGCAAGCACGTGGCCGACCTGCTGCGCGCGCTGCCGGCGGTGCGGCGCGCCGTGCCGCGCGCACGCGCCGTGATCGCGGGCGATGGGCCCGAGCACGCCCGGCTGCGCGCGCTGGCGTCCGGGTTGGGCCTGGACGACGCGCTGGTCTTCACCGGCGCGCTGCCGGACGATAAGCTGGCGCTGCTGTATCGCCAGGCCGATATTTTCTGCCTGCCCAGCGTGCAGGAGGGCTTTGGCATCGTGTTTCTGGAGGCGATGGCCTGTGGGCTGCCGGTAGTGGCCACGCTAGCGGCAGCGATCCCCGAGGTGGTGCCCGATCGGCGCGCCGGCCTGCTTGTTCCGCCCGGCGATGTGGGCGCGCTGGCGCACGCGCTGATCGAGCTGCTGGCCCGGCCGCGCCAGCGCGCCGCCTATGGCGCGTTCGGCCGCGAGTATGTCGAGCGCTACGATTGGGATCGCGTGGCGCAGGTATTTCTCGAGCAGGTTGCCCCATTTGTTCGAGCTGGAACGCCAGCCGACGCCGTCCACGAGTAGCGCGAATGCGCACGCATAGAGCAGCCATAGCTACCTCCTTATCAGTAGCATGGGCAGATCGGCATCGCGGAGCAACCTGGCGGCCATACTCCCGAGTAGTAGTCGCTCTACGCCACTGCGACCGCGGGTCGCCATCACGATCAGGTCGGCATGTTCGGCCGCGCTGGCTCGCAGGATCTCGTCGGCCGGGCTGCCTTCGGCCAGCCGCGTCTCGATCGTCAGGCCCATGCGCGTCAGTCGCCCCGCGATCTGCCTCAGGTATCTATTGAGCCGCATAACTTCGGCTTCGTGATCGGCCAGCGTCCAGTAAGGCACGACTCCGGCCTCGGCCAGGCCGATATCGCCGATGGTTGGCTCGACCGCCACGAGTATCAGCCGCGCGCCCGCCACAGCCGGAAGTTTAACGGCGCGGTCGATCGCCTGCTCGGCGAGCGGCGATCCGTCCAGCGGCACGATCGCCGTCAGGCGGCCAGCCGGGCGATCGGGTACACGCAACTCCGTACGATCGGTTGGCCGGATCAGCAGCAGCGGAATGGTCAGCTCGCGCAGCACGTGCTCGGCCACGCTGCCAAGCAGCAGGTGTCGCAGCCCTGTCTGGCCGTGGGTCGCCATCGCCACCATATCGACGGCAGCCTGGCGCGCCAGACTGACAATCTCTTCAGCTGGATCGCCGAAGCGCACCTGGCTCGTCACGTGGTAGCCGTCGCGCTGGAGACGCTGCTGATCGGGCAGCAGCGCTACTTCGAGCGCGGCGCGCTCGTTCTGCTCCTGCTGGCTATCGTAGATTGGGTGCAGCGTGTAATCGAGGTCATGCTGGCTCTCATACATCGTGCCCATCCAGCCGGCCGACACCGGCCGCGGCGGGGCGCCGACGAGGCCAGCCGGCAGCTGAGCGACCCGCAAGAGAATCAGCTCGTGATTGCTCGGCTTCAGGAGCCGCCCGATCGGCGCC
This sequence comes from Roseiflexaceae bacterium, assembly GCA_035258585.1. GTDB lineage: Bacteria > Chloroflexota > Chloroflexia > Chloroflexales > Roseiflexaceae > DATFXE01. The sequence goes on from DATFXE010000020.1 coordinate 2,626, forward strand.
AGGATTTGCCGGCTCCACGCCGAGCCGTCGAGTGGTATCAAAACGCTTGTTCTGGTCATCATTGCACCTCGTTGACTACATTGTCCTTTTCACCACGGCGGTATTTGCTGTACTGTCGCTTCCTGAGAGTGGGGCCTAAGAGAGGCGCGGCCTCATCCCCAGACCCCACCTCCGATATCGCTTATGAGCAGGATACCCAGTCGCCCGCCAAGCGGGAGGTTTGGAGGACCTGCGGTCCTCCAGGATCTTCTTTTTCGGGCTCTGCAAGAGCCGCAGCTCTTGCAGAGCCCGAAAAGGGGAATTTTGGGGAGGCGCCCAGAGGGCACCCGGCCTCCCCAAACCCCACCACCGCGTGAGTCCTGTTATGAAGTGGCGCGAGCACGCACCAGCAGCAGCGGCGTAACGGCGGCATGCAGTACTTTGTCGGACACGCTGCCGAGCGCCCAGCGCTTGAGCCCGCTGTAGCCATGCGTGGCCATGACGAGCAGATCAACCGACTGCCGCTCCGCCTCGTCGACGATCGCCTCAGCTGGATAGCCGTTGACCACCCGAGTGGCAACGGTCAGGCCACGGGCGCGTAGTGCGGTGGCCTGCTCTTCTAGCTCCTGCCCAGCGCGCGCCCGCAGCTCTCGCAGGAACTCGGCCGGCATGAGGTCCGGCCTTCCAAGCGGCGCGACGGCCGGGTACGCGTCGATCGACGCTGATACTGCCTGCATCAGCAGCAGCTCGGCCGGTGCGCGCTCGGCTATGTCGGCGGCCAGCGGCAGCGCCTGCACCGCAAGCGACGAACCATCCAGCGGCACCATCACGCGCTTGAACGTGGCTGGATCGGCCCGTGCGGCTGCGCTTCCACGCACGATAAACACCGGCGCCGACGCCGCATGGACCACCCGATCGGTCA
>DATFXE010000021.1:0-3216 GCA_035258585.1 Roseiflexaceae bacterium
CGCGCGCCTGGCTGAGGGCGAGACGCTCGACGATATCCTGCCGGAGGCCTTCGCCACGGTGCGCGAGGCCGCCCGCCGCACCATCGGCCAGTTCCACTACAAAGTCCAGCTGATCGGTGGGATTGTGCTGCATGAAGGCAAGATCGCCGAGATGAAGACCGGCGAAGGTAAGACGCTTGTGGCGACCTTGCCGCTGTACCTGAACGCGCTGGAGGGAAAAGGTGCCCACCTGATCACCGTCAACGATTACCTTGCCAAGGTCGGCGCCGGCTGGATGGGCCCGATCTACCATCTGCTCGGCCTCTCGGTCGGCTTTATCGCCCACGATTACTCGGCGCTGTTCGACCCGGACTATGTCGACCCGGACGCCAACCCTGAGGATCAGCGCTTGATCCACTGGCGGCCCAGCGCGCGTCGCGAGGCGTACGCCGCCGATATCACCTATGGCACCAACAATGAGTTCGGCTTCGACTACCTGCGCGACAACATGGTAGTCGAGCTGGATCAGCTGGTTCAGCGCGAGCTGCACTATGCGATCGTCGACGAGGTCGACAACATCCTGATCGACGAGGCTCGCACGCCGCTGATCATCTCCGGCCCGGCCGAGGCCAGCAGCGAGGAGTACCGCCGCTTCGCGCGGCTGGTGCCCAGCCTCAAGCCCAGCAGCGTCACGCCCGAGCAGGTCAAGAAGGAGTTCATCGAGCCGGACGGCGATTTCATGATCGACCCGCGCTCCAAGGGCATCCAGCTGACCGACGCAGGCATCGCCAAGATGGAGCGCGCGCTGGGCATCCCCGAGGACGAAAGCCTGTACGATCCGAAGTACTTCCAGCTGACGCACTTCCTCGACAACGCGATGAAGGCCCAGTTCGTGTTTCACCGCGATCACGACTATGTGGTCGAGGGCGGCGAGGTTGTGATCGTCGACGAGTTCACCGGCCGCAAGATGGCCGGCCGGCGCTGGAGCGACGGGCTGCACCAGGCGGTCGAGGCTAAGGAGAACGTGCCGGTCAAGCAGGAAAATGTCACCCTGGCGACGATCACGTTCCAAAACTACTTCCGCATGTACAAGAAGCTCGGCGGTATGACCGGTACAGCCTACACCGAGCGCGAGGAACTGGGCAAGATCTACAACCTCGACGTGGTAGTTATCCCAACCAACCGCGACATGATTCGCCAGGACATGGACGATCAGATCTACCGCACCGAGCAGGCCAAGTTTGGCGCACTGGTGCGCGAGATCAAGGAGATGCAGGCGATCGGCCGGCCGGTGCTGGTCGGCACTACCTCGGTCGAGACTTCGGAGCGGCTGAGCGAGATACTCAAGCGCAACGGCATCAAACACGAGGTGCTGAACGCCAAGCAACACGAGCGCGAGGCGCATATCGTCGCCCAGGCCGGCCGGCTGGGCGCAGTGACGATCGCCACCAACATGGCCGGCCGCGGTACAGACATTCTGCTCGGCGGCAACCCGGATGGCCTGGTCGAAGAGATTCTGGCTAAGCAGGGCGTCACGCTGGAGGAGGCTTCGCCCGAGCAGGAAAAGGCCGCGCGTGAGGAGGCCAAGCGGCTGACCGAGGCCGAGCGCCTCGAGGTGGTCAAGCTTGGCGGCCTGCACATCGTCGGCACCGAGCGGCACGAGGCGCGGCGGATCGACAACCAGCTGCGCGGCCGCGCCGGCCGCCAGGGCGATCCTGGCTCGTCGCGCTTCTATCTGTCGCTGGAAGACGACCTGATGCGGCGCTTCGGCCCGATGGAGCGCGTGAAAGGCATCATGGAGCGGCTGGGTGTCGACGACGATGTGCCGATCGAGGCGCGGCTGATCAACCGCTCGATCGAGGGCGCGCAGACGCGGGTCGAGGGCTACAACTTCGACATCCGCAAGCACACGGTCGAGTTCGACGACGTGATGAACAAGCAGCGCACGGTCATCTACGCCGACCGGCGGGCGATCCTGGAAGGCCAGGATATGCGCGAGCGCATATTGCAGATGGTTGGCGAGGAGATCGGCGCGCTGATCGACCAGCACCTGCCCAAAGAAGAGGACCTGGAGTGGGATGCCGAGGCGCTGCTGCGCGCGGTTAGGACGATCGACCCGCTGCTGCCGGCCGATATCAGCGTCGAATCGCTCGAAGGTCAGAGCCGCGAGGAGATCGAAAACCTACAGTTGGAGCAGGTTGAGAGCGACTATGAGGCGCGCGAGGAGGCGATTGCGCCAGAGAATATGCGCTATGTCGAGCGGCGCATGATGTTGGGCGCCATCGATCGCCAGTGGATCGACTACCTGACCGGCATGGAAGACCTGCGCCAGGAGATCGGCATGCAGGCGATCGCGCAGCGCGACCCGCTGACCGAGTACCAGCGCAACGCCTTCGGCATGTTCGATCAGCTGAAGACCAACATCCAACGCGATATCGTCTACCAGATCATCCCGGTCTCATTCCAGTACGAGGCTTACATGCGCCAGGTGATGGCCGAGCAGCAGCAGCGGCTGGCGGTGGCGCAACATGCCGGCGAGAGCGAGGAGCAGTCCAAAGCGGCCAAGACGGTGCGCAAGACCGGTGGAAAGATCGGGCGGAATGATCCGTGCCCATGCGGCAGCGGCAAGAAGTTCAAGTATTGCCACGAGGGCCGCGAGGGCGAGCTGTTTGCGCTGCTGCAAGGCCGCAGCAGCGCCGCAGCGCCGCAGCCGGCGTCGATTTCGGCTCAGCTTGCCACCGGCCAGGCCGGCGTGCAGAAGCCCACAGCTGCCGCGCCGCGCGGTCGCACCGCCCCGCCCACGCCGCCGCAGGCCAAGGGCAATGGCCGCGGTAGTGGCGACCCTCGGGACCGCCAGCCGCAGGCCCAGCGTGGCAAGGGCTCGCAGGCGAAGAAGAAGTAGGCTAATCGACCAAAGACGAGGGACGAAAGACGAAGGAGTCAGGTTCTTTCGTCTTTCGTCTTTTGTCTTTCGTCAAGTCGTTGCTGGCTGAAGGAGTAGTTATGACCAATCAGAAACGGCCGCGCCCGGTCCTGCTCGCGATCATGGACGGCTGGGGCGAGCGGGAGGAGACCGAGGGCAATGGCATCAAGCTGGCGAAGACGCCCAATATCGACCAGTGGCGGGCCACGCGCCCCTGGACGCTGCTGAGCGCCGCCGAGAAGAGTGTCGGCCTGCCAATCGGCCAGATGGGCAACTCAGAGGTCGGGCATCTCAATCTGGGCGCTGGCTTCGTG
>DATFXE010000022.1:0-6259 GCA_035258585.1 Roseiflexaceae bacterium
CCACCAACTCGTGGACGGCCCGTTCTGTTACTCGCGTGTAAGAGGAGATGAGAGCTAGCTGTTTACAAAAAATTCTGCACCGCGACAAAAAGCTATAATGGTACCCCCAGCGGGATTCGAACCCGCGATCTACACCTTGAAAGGGTGTTGTCCTGGGCCACTAGACGATGGGGGCGCACGACCCAGGTATTATAGCAGGGTAGCGCAAAAAAGCAAAGCTGCCTTGACGCACCTTCTAAAGGCGCTATAATGAAATTGCCGCCGCAGCAAGGCCCGCTACATTATGCGGTGGCCCGAGCCTAGCCCCCGACTCACCACCCGAGCTGGAGGTGCCATGTCAGCGCAGAATTTACGCATTCCCGGCCCGGTGCCAATGCCCGACGCAGTGCGGGCGGCGCTGGCCCACCAGATGATCAACCATCGCGGCTCGGAGTTCAAGCTGCTGCTCGGCGATGTCCGCGCGCGGCTGGCCCACATCTTTGCGACCCAGAACGAAATCCTGTGCTTTACATCCTCCGGCACCGGCGGCCTGGAAGCCGCGGTGGTCAACCTGTTTTCGCCGGGCGACCGCGCGCTGATGGTGACTGGCGGGGTGTTCGGCGAGCGGGCGATCGCGATCGCGCAGGCCTTCGGCGTCCAGGTGGCCCGGCTGGAGCACCCCTGGGGCACGGCCGCAAGCCCGAATGCCCTGCGCGAGGCCCTGCGGGCCAACCCCGATGTCAGGGTGATCTACCTGACCCACAACGAGACGTCGACCGGCGTGACCAACCCGATCGGCAAGCTGGCCCAGGTGATCCACGAGGAGACCAAGGCGCTGATCTTGGTCGATTCGGTCAGTGGCCTGGGCGCCCTGCCGTTCGAGACCGACGGCTGGGGCATTGATGTAGTCGTCACCGGCTCGCAAAAGGCATTTGGCTGCCCGCCCGGCCTGAGCATGATCAGTATCAGCCCGAAGGCCTGGGAGGCGGTGGCGCGCTCGAGTATGCCGCGCTTCTACTGGGATTTCCAGCGCATGCGCGAGGCACATAAGGAGGGCAGCACGCCCTACACGCCGGCGATCTCGGTCTTCTTCGGCCTGAGCGCGGCGCTGGAGCTGATGGATCAGGAGGGCGCCGAGGCGCGCTTCGCCCGCCACGCCCGCGCAGGCGACCTGGTGCGCAACGGCGTGCTGGAGATGGGCCTGGGCCTGTTCGCCGACCCGCCGCACAATTCCAATGTCGTCACTGCCATCACGCTGCCCGATGGCATCTCGCCGCAGGCGGTGCGCGATGAGCTGCGCGCGCGCTACAACACGGTGATCGCCGGCGGCCTGGGCAAGCTCAAGGATAGCGTGGTGCGCATCGGCCATGTGGGCTTCTTCAGCGAAGAGGATCTGACCAAGACGCTGGAGCAGCTTGACACGGTGGTAAAGAGCTTGAAGCGCTAAACGTTGGCATGTTCTCACGTTAGAACGTTCTAACGTTATTCAGCATCGCTGGCTGAACGTATTGTGTGTCGCGCCTTGCGTAGCACGGTCTACGCACTACGCACTACACAATACGCTTCTTTATTTTTAACCCATTAACATCTGGAGGCTCACAGGCATGGATCGCATTCTGGTCACTGAAACAATCGCCGAGGAGGGCCTAGTGGCCCTGCGCGCGGCAGCCCAGGTCGATGTCAGAACCGACCTGGATAAAGCGCAGCTGCTGGAGACGCTGCCAGGCTACGACGCGCTGATTGTCCGCAGCGCCACCAAGGTCACCGCCGAAGTGATCCGGGCCGGCTCCCGGCTGCGCGTGGTCGGCCGGGCCGGCACCGGCGTCGACAACATCGACGTCGAGGCTGCCACACAGCACGGGATCATCGTGGTGAACGCGCCGGCGGCCAACAGTGTGGCGGCAGCCGAGCTGACGATCGGCTTCATCATGGCGCTGGCCCGCCGGCTGTCGCCGGCTAATGCCTCGCTCCAGAGCGGCAAGTGGGAGCGCAGCAAGTTCATGGGCTTCGAGGTGCGTGGCAAGACGCTCGGCCTGGTTGGGCTGGGACGGATCGGCACCGAGGTAGCGCGGCGCGGGCGCGGGCTGGAGATGAATGTGCTGGCCTACGATCCGGTTGTCTCGACCGACCGGGCCGCCCAGTTGGGGGTAACGCTGGCGACGCTCGACGAGGTGCTGGCCCAGAGCGACTTTGTCTCGGTCCACGTCCCGCTGATCGACTCGACCCGCCATCTGATCAATGCCGCGCGCCTGGCGCAGATGAAGCCGACCGCCTACCTGATCAACGCCGCCCGCGGCGGAATCGTGGACGAGGCGGCGCTGGCCGACGCGCTCGAGCGCCGGGTGATCGCCGGCGCCGGGCTGGATGTGTTCGAGCAGGAGCCGCCGAGCAATAGCCCGCTGCTTGGCCACTCGAACGTGATCGCCACGCCGCATCTGGGCGCCTCGACTGTCGAGGCACAGGCGCTGGCCGGCGTGGATGTGGCCGAGGGCGTGCTGGCGGCGCTGGCCGGCGGGACGCCGCGCTCAGCCGTGAACGCGCCGTTCGTGCCCCCTGAGGAGTGGGGCGTGCTGGCGCCCTATATCAAGCTCGGCCGCCAGCTCGGCGCGCTCTGTACCGGCCTGATCCAGGAGCCGGTGCGGACCTACGAGCTGGAGTATCGCGGCGAGTTGGCTGGCGTCGAGACCGCGCCCGTGCGGTTGGCAGTGCTCCAGGGGCTGCTCGCCGGCGTGTGTGAGCAGCGCGTGACGCCAGTCAACGCGCCGCTGCTGGCACGCGAGCGCGGCCTCAAATACAGCGAGCACAGCTCATCCGATGCCGAGAGCTACGCCGGGCTGCTCATCCTGCGCGCTGTGACGGCCGACGGTACACACGAGTTCGCCGGCACGGTGCTGCGCGACGAGCCGCACGTGGTCCAGGCCGACGGCTACTGGGTCGACTTTGTGCCGGCCGGCCCGCTGCTGCTGACATACCACCGCGACCGCCCCGGCATGATTGGGCGCGTCGGCACGATTCTGGGCGCCGGCGATGTGAACATATCGGGTATGTATGTGGGCCGGCTGGCCCCGCGCGAGCGGGCGATGATGGTGCTGACGCTCGACGACGTGCCGACGCCCGAGCTGCTGGCCCAGATCGAGGCCGAACAGGATATCGAGCGGGCCATCAGCGTGGTGCTGTAGGAAGTTGTGGCTGCGAGGGTGCGGGAATGCGCTGCGGCGCATTCCCACACCCTCGCAGCCACCGCGGTACGCACGGGATGACCTATGGTACCTGCCCTTGTGAGCTGATAGCCAGCAGCAGCGGAACCTGCAGCGCTATCGCGCCGCAGCAGGCCAGAAAACCACGCGCCAGCGGGTCTGGCTCGGCACGGAAGAGCAGGATGCCTAGCAGAGCACCCGGCGCCGCCAGCAGTAACTCAACGCCAACGCCCTTCCATACCAGTGGCAGCGGCAGGAGCCAGAGCACGTGCGCGACAAGCAGTATGCCGGCCAGGATCGCCGCCTGCGGCCAGCGCGTGTGCGCCTGGGCCTCTAGCGGTTGTTCAAGCCTTTTGGTTTGCATTCAGAATCTTTCGGCAGCATCGCGCGCGCCATTACAGACGATGTAGCGCGAGCTTTTGCCACGCCAGCATCATCCAAGTTGCCTAAATCCACTCACCCATTTGGATGATAAATGATCAGTCTATGTACGGTTGGTCGTACGAACAAGGATGCTATACTCAAGATATATCTGCTTTACTGTTTTGGGCTATGCGCGTTAGGACGCGAAGACGCGTAGACAAGACGCTTTCGCGTCTTGGCGTCCTCGTGCCTTCGCTATGCGTGTGGATCCACTGGTAGCAGGCCCTCCATCCGTCTCCGCCGAACCACACTCACCAATAGAGCAGGCGCCAATCAATCGGCTGGCGCGCGTGCTCCGCGGCAAGGCGCGGGCCATTTTTCTCGCGGCCCTGCTGATCGGCATGGCATTCGTTCCGCGGCTACTCGGCCTGGCAGATTTCTACACTTACGACGAAGCCGAACACTGGCCGCCGCGGGTGCAGGCGTTCGCCGAGGCGCTGCGCGACCACGATTGGGCGGCGACCAACCAGACTGGCCACCCGGGTGTGACGACGATGTGGCTGGGCGCGGTGGGGCTGTGGCTGGGGCGCGTCGATGCGCCCGAAAGCACGAACAGCGGTGCGGCGTATCTGGCCACACTGCGCTTTCCGGTAGCCCTCATGAACGGCCTGGCTGTCGTGCTCGGCTACCTGCTCGCTCGGCGGCTGGTCGGCGAATACGTTGCGCTGCTGGCCTGCATGCTATGGGCTGCGTCGCCGTTCCTGATCGCTCATGGCCGCATCCTACATGTCGATGGCTTGCTCACCTCGTGGATGAGCTTGAGTCTGCTCTGGCTGCTGCATGTGCCCGCCTGGCAGCACGGCGACCGTCCAACCGCCGCACATGGCTACAGGGAATGGATCGCGCTGCTTGGATCCGGGATCTGTGCTGGCATGGCGCTCCTGACGAAATCGCCGGCGCTGATTCTGCTGCCGTGCGCGGGCCTGTTGCTGCTGTGGGCATCGCCCGAGCGGCGCTGGCGGCGGATCGCAGCGGTGACGCTGCGTGTATGCACCTGGCTGGGGACAGCAGCGCTGGTGGTGCTGGCGCTGTGGCCCGCGATGTGGGTGGCACCATGGCCATCCATTCAGAGTGTGTACAACGAGCTGATCGCCAACGGCGCGCGCCCGCACCCCGATGGTAGCTTCTTCCTGGGGCGGCCGGTCTCGGATCCGGGCTGGCTGTTCTACCCGATCGTGCTGGCCTGGCGATCCGACCCGCTGACGTTAATCGGGCTCGTGCTGCTGCCGCTGGCGCTCTTGCGGCGCCGCGGCGAGCGCCGCTACCTACTGGCGCTTGGTGGGTTCGTGCTGCTGTTTGGCGCGCTGATGAGCGCGGGCCCTAAGAAGTTCGATCGCTACCTGCTGCCGATCTGGCCCGCGATCGAGCTGCTGGCGGCGGCCGGCCTGGTCGCAGCAGGCCAACTCTGCCGCACGCTGGCGCCGAATCGCTGGCGCACCGCCGCGCGTCATCACGCCTGGCTTGGCGGGTTGGGGGCAGCAGCGCTGTGTGCCACGCTGATCAGCGGCTGGGCCAGCTTCCACCCGTATGAACTGGCCTACTTCAACCCACTGCTGGGCGGCAGCGCGATTGGATCGCGCATGCTGCTGGTCGGGTGGGGCGAGGGATTGGACCTCGTCGGCGCCTGGCTGCGCGAGCGACCTGATCTCAGCGTCGGCCCGGTGATGGCGCGTAATCCGCTGGCGTTGAAGCCGTTCGTCCCAACGCCGGTGCTCGACATGACTGCGAGTGCATTCAAGCAGCCCGTGAATTACACGGTGTTGTATATCAGTAATGTCGAGCGGCAGGAAGATCGGGTGATCGCCGCGCGAATCGAGCAGACTCAGCCGCTGGCGCGAGTCATCCTCCACGGCATCACCTACGCTACGATCTATCAGCTGCCGCGGCCTTACACGCAGCCAACCGACAGCATGTTTGGCGGGTGGCTGCATCTGCGCGGTGTGAGCCAGGCTCAAGTCGGTTCGACGCTGATCATCACCCCGTCCTGGGACATTCAGGCCAATCAGCCCGGCGGATTGATGTGCTTCGTGCATGTCATCTCGGCCGATGGCCAGCGTGTGGCGCAAGCCGATACCCCGCTCGATCAGGGTCTGTTCGCCGACTGGCAAGCCGGGCAGCAGTTCGGGTTTCCGATCGAGGTCGCCCTGCCACGGCTGGCGGACAGCCGATCGTACCGGATCGTGCTGGGCGTGTACGATCGGAGGAGCGGTAAACGCCTTGCCGTAACCAGTGGCGCGCGGCTCCCAGAGAGCGTGGATGGGCCTGAGGTGATCGGTTTGGCGGCGCCGCGCTCGCCCTGAGCGGATCTCCAAAGCATGATTTTTTGGGTACGGGTGCTGGGCGTCGCATACCCACCTGCGCGACACCCAGCACTTGCGCTGAAAGCGTGCAGCCAGCTTCACACGCGGCTCACCCCAGCCCAAGATCGGCGTGCAACGTCCTGACGACGCGATCGACCTCGGCTTCAGGCAGAATGAAGGAGATATGGTACGACGCTGTGCCCTGCGCCAGAGCCAGCACATGCGCCCCGGCGCGCCCAAGCGCGGCCAGCGTGCGCGGCGCCAGGCTCTCGCCGTTCGGCGCGCTGATCACCGCCACCAGCGCGACTGGCGTAGTCAGGCTGATCTCGCGCAACATGCCGGCTGCGCGCTCGTCACCAA
>DATFXE010000023.1:0-11151 GCA_035258585.1 Roseiflexaceae bacterium
ATGGAGCGTGCGATATCGTCAACAGCCTGGCCATCCGCCTGCTGGCCCAGCGGGTCGAGCGCGATACGCGTGCGGAGCTGTACCTCAGCCTGCTGGGCAAAAGCCAGACCTTTCTGAACCGCCAGCCGGTCGGCGATCTGATGGCGCGCGCGACCTATGATGTCCAGCAGATCAGCCTGATGATCGCGCCCAACTCCGGCCTGATCATCGAATCGTTTTTCGCGCTGGTCGTGCCGATCGTGACCATCGCCGCCCTGCGCGCCGAGCTGCTGCTGGTGCCGCTGCTGTTCCTACTCGGCTTCAGCATCGCGATCCGGCGCTACAATCGCGCGCTGCGGCCGGTGGCCGGTGCGCTGAACGAGCGCTTTGGCGTGATGAATGCTGATCTGGCCGAGGCGATCGGCGGCATGGAGGTGGTCAAAGGTTTCGCGCAAGTGCCGCACGAGGAGCGGCGCTTCGCCGCCGCCGCGCGCGCCTACCGAGATTCGTTCGTTCGCTCGGGCGCGATCCAGGCGCGCTACGTTCCACTGCTGCTGTATGGGCTGGCGATCGGGCTGGCCTTTGGGCACGCGGTGGTGTTAGTGCTGCAAGGGCAGATCACGGTCGGCCAGGCGATCACCTATATGACCTTGATGGAGACGCTACGCTCGCCGACCATGTTCTCGCTGACGACCTTCGCGGCGGTGCAGCTTGGGCTGACCAGCGCGGCGCGCATCCTCAAGGTGATTAGGGCCAGGACCGAGCTGGACGAGAACTCGAGCGGCTACAGCGCGCCAATGCGCGGCGAGATTGTGTTCGAGGATGTGAGCTTCGGCTATGGCGACCACCGACCACCGACCAGCGGTAGCGATGGGGCGATGGGGCGACGGGGCGAAGAGGCGATGGAAGGCAATGATATCGCCCTCTCGCCCCTTCACCGGCTCGCCCCATCGTTAGTTTTGAAAGATATCACATTTGCGGCGCAGCCGGGCCAGATCGTGGCGCTGGTCGGCCCAACCGGCGCGGGCAAGACGACCCTGACCAAGCTCGTCAACCGGATCTTCGATGTTTCCAGTGGCCAGGTACTGATCGACGGCGTGGACGTGCGAGAGTGGAGCATGGACAGCCTGCGCTCGCAGATCGCCACGATCGAGCAGGATATCAACGCGCTGACAAGATGACAAGATGAAAAGGTCATCTTGTCATCTTGTCAGGGGAAGAAATGGGTATCACTGGGGGACTTCAGGCCGAAGCCTACGACCGCACCTATAGCGACGCACAGCTGTTGCGACGCATCGGTGCGTACTTTCGCCCGCATGCCGGCACCGTCGTGCTGGTAGCGCTGACAGTGGCGCTTGGATCGCTGGCGGCGACCATCCTGCCGTTGGTGATTTCGCGCGGCATCAACGCGCTCACCGGTAACCCGGCCGCGCAGACGCTGCTTGGGTTAGCCGGGTTGGTGACACTGCTAGGTGCGCTGGGCTGGCTGTTCAACTTCATCCGCCAGCTTTTCGGCGCGCGCGCGGTTGGCGATGTGGTGCTGGCGCTGCGCCGGGATGCCATGGCCGCGGTGCTGCGGCGTGATATGTCGTTCTTCGACCAGTACGCATCCGGCCGGATCGTCAGCCGTGTCAGCTCGGATACGCAGGATTTCGCCATTGTGATCACGCTGACGATCGATCTGCTTAGCCAGCTGATGCTGGTGGGCGTGATCGCCGCGGTGATGCTGGTGGTGAACTGGCGGCTAGCAATACTTACCCTGGCAAGCGGGCCAATTGCTGTGGTCGTCGCGCTGGTGTTCCGGCGCATCGCCCGGCGCGCGATGCGGCAGGCCCAGCGCGCGCAGGCCGAGGTGAACGCGATCGTCCAGGAGACGATCAGCGCAGTACCGGCGCCAGATCGGGCTGGTGCCGCAGGCGCCGTTTCTCTTCTCCGGCAGCGTGGCCGATAATATTCGCTACGGCCGGCCCAACGCCGACGACGCCGAGGTCGCGGCGGTGGCGCGCCAGCTTGGCGATGGCAGCTGGGTCGACGATCTGCCGGAGGGGCTCCGGAGCGACGTGGGCGAGCGCGGAGCGCGGCTTTCGCTCGGGCAGCGCCAGCTGGTCGCGCTGGCGCGAGTGCTGTTCCAAAACCCGTCGATCGTGCTACTGGATGAAGCTACGGCCAGCATCGACCCATTTACGGAGGCCCAGATTCAGGTGGGACGCGACGTGGCGCTGCGCGAGCGAACCAGCGTGATCATCGCGCACCGGCTCTCCACGGTTGTTTCGGCCGATCGGATCATCGTGATGCGCGGAGGTCGGATCATCGAGCAGGGCACCCACGCAAGTTTGCTGGCGCTGGGCGGGCACTACGCCGACCTCTACCGAACCTACTTTCGCTATCAGGAGCAGGAGTATCAGCCGGATGCGGCCTAGCCGAATTGCAGATTATAGATTGCACAAGCACAGGTACGCGACTCCAGCGTGGATAGCCGCCCTGCGCGGATGCGCGTTCTCTTTCTGTGTAGGCTAACCCTACTCAACTTCAGCCCAGGACTGGCGAATGTCTTCGAATAGGCGCCCGTAGCGCCCCAGGCGCTCGACGACCTCGCCGATCGCCTGCATATCCTTTTTGCGCCCGGCTGTTTTCAGGTCGGCTTGTAGCTTCGCAAGCATCTCATAGGCTTCGGCAAGCTTTTGCTCGGCATCCATAAGCTGGTCGGTCCACTTTGAGATCTCGTCCATCGCTAGCTCCTTTGAACTGAACATATGTTCGATGTTGCTAGTATAGCATAGAATGTGGGTCGCGATGCCGTGCATCCTGAGAAATCCCGAGAATTTGATCCGCGCATGGCAGCACAAGAGCGAATTCCTATGGCTGAGCGCCGCGCAGCGCTGCTGATTGCCGGGCTGGCCGCGGCCGTGTCGCTGGCGGCGCGGCTGGCCTGGCGGTTCGACGGCCTGTATGGGCAGGATGCCTTCGCCTACTTTCGCTACGCCCGCGCGCTGTGGCCCTGGCTGCTGCGCGGCGAGCCGCTGCCACTCTACCTCTGGCCGGCTGGCTACCCGCTGCTGGTGGCGCTGGCGCTGCCGCTATTCGGCGGCCAGGCCATGGCTGGGCAGGCCGTCAGTATCGCGTCGCTCGCCGTCGCCGCGGCCTGCACGTTTCTGTTCAGCCGCGAGCTACTGCCCGATGCGCCGGGTGGCTGGCTGACGGCCTGGGTAGCAGGGCTGGCGGTGGCGCTATGTGGCGATGCGCTGCGGGCCAGCCTGGTGATCATGTCCGACGCGCTGGCGCTGGCCTGCTGCGCCGCGGCGCTCTGGGCGCTGGCGCGCTACAGCCGCACCCGGCGCGGGCGCTGGCTGGCGGCAGCCGCGGTGGCACTGGCCTGGGGCACGATCACGCGCTGGGTCTGCGGGCTGCTGGCCGCTCCTATTGTCTTGTTTGTGCTGATCGAGCGGTTGACCAGGGACCAGGGACCAAGGACGAAAGACCAAAGCAGCGAACCATCTTTGGTCTTTCGTCTTTGGTCTTTGAGCTTTCGTCTTCCCGCGCTCGCTATTCATGGAGCGATAGCTTTTGCCCTTGGCGCGCTGATTGTCATCCCGCAGCTGCTGGTGAGCCAGGCAACGCCGGCTGCGCTGAGCCAGCACCAGTGGCTAATCGCCTGGAACATCGCGAATGCCTGGCGGCGCGATTTCGTGACGGTGGATGGCGCGCAGCACTACAGGCTGCCGGTCGGAGCCTATCACCTGGCGCATATGGCCTGGCCAAGCTTTCTGTTCCCGCTGCTGGCGCTGCTGTGTTTGCCCGGCACGCTCTGGCTGATGCGGCGGCGCAGGTGGCCGGCGCTGGTGCTTCTGGCCGGCTGGCCGCTGATCCTCTGGCTGTTTCTCTCGGGTATCCCGTATGAAAATGCGCGCTTCATCCTGCCCGCGCTGCCCGCGCTGGCGGCGCTGGCTGGGCTGGGCTTCGGCTGGTGCTACACCTTGAGTCTTGGCATCTCACCACCAAGACACCAAGACACCAAGAATAAGCAAACTTGGTGTCTTGGTGTCTTGGTGGTAAAGGCCATCGGCGTGGTCAGGTCGGGGTGCATTCGATGCTGGGCGCGTGTTATGCTCGTCGCAGCGCTGGTGGCCTCGCTGGCGGGCGGGCTGGCCTGGGGCCTGCGCGACTATCGCAATCTGGTGGCGTATAAGAACGATCAGCTCGCGCTGGTCGAATGGGCGCGGGCACAATTGCCGGGCGGCGGCGTGCTGATCACCTTCGGCGCGACGCTGACGCTCCAGCACTACACCGACTACGACGTGCGCGAGCTGTTCTACCTCGATCCGCCAGACCTCGACGCGCTGGTGCGACAGCCGCGGCCCGTCTACCTGCTACTCGACGTCGGCAATATCGAGACGCAGTGGGCCGGGCTGCGGCCATGGCAAGATTACCGCTACCTGCAACAGCAGCCCGGGCTGGAGGCCGTCGGACGGCGCGCGCCGTATACGCTGTTTCGGGTCAAATGACATATTAGCAACGAAATGTGCGTCCCCGCGTTTCGACAGCGAATCTGGTACAATAAGATGACATTTCATCCACCATGTTACCCATGAGCGGCAGTTACTGATAAACCCAAACGAACAGCGACGTTCGGCGCTCCAAAGGGGCGAGCGGCGTCGACTGATTTCATATTGAGAGAGAGGTTCCTATGACCATCAGCTATGGCTTCGAGCTCGTGCGCGAGCAGGCAATTCCCGAGCTGAACAGCACCGCCCGGCTGTACCGTCACGTCAAGACCGGCGCCGAGCTGCTGTCGCTGCTGAACGATGACGAGAACAAGGTCTTTGGCATCACCTTCCGCACCCCGCCGAGCGACTCGACTGGCGTCGCGCATATCCTGGAACACTCGGTGCTGTGCGGCTCGCGCAAGTACCCGATCAAGGAGCCGTTCGTCGAGCTGATGAAGGGCTCGCTGAACACCTTCCTGAACGCGTTCACCTACCCGGATAAAACATGCTACCCGGTCGCCAGCCAGAACGTCCAGGATTTCTACAACCTGATCGACGTGTACCTCGACGCGGTGTTCTTCCCGCGGCTCACGCCCCAGATTCTGGAGCAGGAGGGCTGGCACTACGAGCTGGAAGTGGTCGATCAGCCGCTGTCGTACAAGGGCGTGGTCTTCAACGAGATGAAGGGCGCCTACTCATCGCCCGACAGTGTGCTGCACGAGCAGTCGCAGCAGTCGCTGTTCCCCGAAAACACCTACGGCCTCGACTCTGGCGGCAGCCCCAAGCATATCCCCGATCTGACCTACGAGCAGTTCAAGTCGTTCCACGAGCGCTTCTATCACCCCTCCAACGCGTGGATCTTCTTCTATGGCGACGACGACCCCGACGAGCGCTTGCGCCTGCTCGACGCCTACCTGAGCGAGTTCGACGCGATCGACGTCGACTCGTCGGTGGCGCTCCAGCCGCGCTTTGAGCAGCCTAGGCGGCTGGCGCGCAGCTACGCGGGCGGGCAGGAAGAGGGCGACGCCAAGCAGGCGATGGTGACCGTCAACTGGATGCTGGACGAGATCGCCGATATCGAGACTGACCTGGGCCTCGGCATCCTCTCGTACATTCTGCTCGGCACGCCGGCATCGCCGCTGCGCAAGGCGCTGATCGACTCGGGCCTGGGCGAGGATGTCACCGGCGCCGGCCTGGTCGAATCGCTGCGCCAGATGATGTTTTCGACCGGCCTGAAAGGCATCAACGACGGCGACGCCGACGCGGTTGAGATGCTGATCCTCTCCACCCTGCGCACGCTGGCGCGCGACGGCATCGACCCGCAGACGATCGATGCGGCGCTGAACACGGTCGAGTTCAGCCTGCGCGAGAACAATACCGGCTCGTTCCCGCGCGGGATCGCCCTGATGCTGCGCGCGCTGAACTCCTGGCTGTACGATCGCGACCCGCTGGCGCCGCTGGCGTACGCGAGGCCGCTCGGCGCGCTGAAGGCGCGTGTAGCGGCCGGCGAGCGCTATTTCGAGGACTTGATCGCACGCTACCTGCTCGCCAACCCGCACCGGTCCACGCTGGTCCTCCAGCCCGACCCCGAGCAGGCCGCGCGCGAGGCCGAGGAGGAGCGCGTGCGGCTGGAGCATGTGCGCGCCGCAATCACCGCGGCCGATCTGGCAGCGCTAGTCGAGAACACCCGCGCGCTCAAGCTGGCGCAGCAGACGCCTGACAGCCCCGAGGCGCTGGCGACCATCCCGGTGCTGAGACTCGACGACCTGGAGCGCACCAACAAGCACATCCCGCTGGCCGTGACCGATTCGCAGGGCACCAGAGTGCTGTACCACGATCTGTTCACCAATGGCATCATCTACCTGGATGTGGGCCTGGATCTGCACACCCTGCCGGACGATATGCTGCCGTATGTGGCGCTGTTTGGCCGGGCGCTGCTGGAGACGGGCGTGGGCGAGCAGGATTTCGTGCAGCTCTCGCAGCGGATCGGCCGCACCACCGGGGGGATCTGGCCGCAGACCTTTACCTCGGTTATCCGCGGATCGCGTGAGGGCGCGGCCTGGCTATTCCTGCGCAGCAAGGCCATGCCCGATAAGGCCGACGAGCTGCTGGCTATTTTGCGCGATGTGCTGACTGAGGCGCGGCTGGACAACCAGGAGCGCTTCCGCCAGATGGTGCTGGAAGAGAAGGCGGCACAGGAGTCGCGGCTGGTCCCCGGCGGGCATAGCGTCGTCAACACCCGGCTGCGCGCCCACTTCAACGAGGCCGATTGGGCCACCGAGCAGATCGGCGGCGTCAGCTACTTGTTCTTCCTGCGTACGCTGGCCCAGCAGATCGAAACGAACTGGGCCTCGGTGCTGGCCACGCTGGAGCAGATCCGCCGGACCTTGCTCAACCGCGCCGCTATGCTCGTCAACGTCACCGCCGACGCGGTATCGTGGAATCACTACGAGCCGCAACTGGCCGATTTCCTGCGCTCGCTGCCAATAGCGACCGTGACGCCGGCACGCTGGGTGGCCGAGCAGGGCGCGCGCTTCGAGGGCCTGACCATCCCGGCGCAGGTCAACTATGTCGGCAAGGGCGCCGACCTGTACAGGCTGGGCTACAAGCCGAGCGGCGCGGCTTCGGTGATCTCGAAGTACCTGCGCACGACCTGGCTGTGGGAGAAGGTGCGTGTCCAGGGCGGTGCGTACGGCGGCTTCTGCATGTTCGACCAGCGCTCGGGCGGCTTCACCTACCTTTCCTATCGCGACCCGAACCTGCTGGAGACGCTGAATGTCTACGATCAGACCGCTACATTCTTGCGCGAATCCGAGCTGAGCCAGGAAGAGCTGACCAAGAGCATTATCGGCACGATCGGCGAGCTGGACGCCTACCAGCTGCCGGACGCCAAGGGCTACAGCTCGATGCTGCGCTACCTGGTGGGCGATACCGACGAGATCCGCCAGCGCATTCGTGAGGAGATCTTGGCGACCAGCGCCGCCGACTTCCAGCGCTTCGCCGACGCGCTAGAGCAGGTGGTCGATCGTGGTCTGGTGGTGGTGCTTGGGTCGCAGTCGGCGATCGAGGCGGCCAACGCCGAGCGCTCGGGCTGGCTGGATGTGTCAAAGGTGCTCTAACTTGAGCTATTGGGGACTGCGGACTAGCGATTAGGAAACAGCGAACTCCCAATCGCTAGTCCCCAGGCGCATATGCTTGATTGCTGGTTGTAGAAGGCATTCTCGTATGCCGTTCTCGAAGATCTTCCGCCTGGGCCTGATCCACGCGGCCGTGGCAATAACGCTGGTGCCGATCAACAGCACCCTGAACCGGGTGATGATCAGCGAGCTTGGGCTGGCGGCGACCTTGGTGGCGCTGCTGGTGGCGCTGCCGTACCTGTTCTCGCCGCTGCAGGTCTGGATCGGCGGCTACTCCGATCGGCACCCGCTGCTCGGCTATCGGCGCACGCCCTATATCGCGCTGGGGCTGCTGCTGTGCGCCGGTGGGGCAGCCCTGGCGCCGGCGGCGGCGTTTATGATGGCCGGCGCGGGCGGCCTCACACCCCAGAGCCTGCTCATGGGGCTGCTGGCGTTTGGCGCCTGGGGCATGGGCTTCAACTTCGCCACGGTCGCGTACCTGTCGCTGGCTACCGACCTGGCCGGCGAGGAGCACCGTGCGCGAACAGTCGGCGTGATGTGGTTCATGCTGATTGTGAGCGTCATTCTCACCGCCATCCTGGCCGGGCGGGCGCTGCGGCCCTACAGCGTCGAGGCGTTGTACCGCGTGTTCCATACGGTCTGTGCGGTTGCGCTGGCGCTGGGCTTCGGCGGGTTGATCGGGCTGGAGCGGCGCGGCGCCTGGGTCCGCACGGCTGAACGCCGGTCGTTTGGCCAGCTGCTGCGGATGATCGGCGCGAATCGGCAGGCGCGGCTGTTCTTCATCTATCTGGTGGTGCTGCTGATCGCGCTGCTCGGCCAGGACCTGCTGCTGGAGCCCTTCGCCGCCGATGTCTTCGGCGTACCAGTGGCGCGGACGACCGAGTACACCGCGATCTGGGGCGTCGCGCTGCTGGCTGCGCTGCTGCTGGCATCCCCGCTGGCGCGCCGCGCCGGCAAGACGCGTGCGGCGGCGATCGGGGGGCTGGTGGCGGGGGCCGGCCTGCTGCTGATCGCCCTGAGCGGTATGTTGGAACTGAGGGCGCTGCTGATGACCGCCCTGGTGATCTTCGGCTTCGGCAGCGGCCTCTCTACCGCCGCCAACCTGGCGCTGATGCTGGACATGACTCTGGCCGGCCAGGTCGGCGCGTTCATTGGCGCCTGGGGCATGGCCGATGCTCTGGCGCGGCTATGCGGCACGCTGCTCAGCGGTGTGGTGCGCGATGGGGTGAGCGCGCTCAGCGGCAATCGCGCGGCGGGCTATATTAGCGTGTTCCTGCTCGAAGCGCTGGCGCTGGGTGTATCGCTGCTGCTGCTCAGGCGCATCAGCGTGGCGCGCTTTCGCGAGGGCGATCTGCCGAATGTCGTTGATTTGGCGGGGTATGTCGATACCTGAGGGCAGTCGGCAATAGGCAGTAAGCAGTGGGCAGTAAGTCCTGCTGCTTACTGCCTACTGCATACTGGTTCGGTTTCTCATCTACACTTTATCTTTGGCTCACGTGGACTTTATCTCGTAGCGCAATAATACCCTTGCGACGCCGAGCACAAAGCAAGCTGCGGTGCGATGTGTGAGGCAGGGCGACCTTTCTCCCTCCTTTACGAGCCAGGCGGGTCGGGCAGCCCGCCTGGTTTCGTGTTTTCCATTTATCGTCTATTGGCTATCACCCCTCGATCCCCGCCGCCGCCCAGATCTGCCGCATCGAGTCGCGCGCGATCTGGCACGCCTCGTCGGCCGGCAGCGCGTTCACCTGCTTGTCGAACGGCTCGGGCGTGACCGGGCCATCGTAGCCAAGCTCGCGCAGCATCCGCAGGAAGCCGGCGATGTCGATCACGCCCGTGGCGCCGGGCAGCCGCCGCACCTGGTCGATCTGCGACTCGACCGGTATGCCCTCTGGCGCGTCGTTGACGTGGACGTAGACGATGTCCTCGGCCCGCAGCGTGCGTATGTCGGCCAGGCTGCCAACGGCGGTATACCAGTGCCAGCAGTCCATCAGCAGCCCGACATTTGCGCCGATCGCCTCGGCCAGGCAGAGCATGCCTTCGGGGCTGTAGATGAAGCCGTAGCGCTGGCTATCGCGCATGGTGCGCGGCCCGATGAACTCCAGCCCCAGCCGGCAGCCGTGTTCGGCCAGCACCTGCGCTACGGGAAGGAGCTGCTGCACATGGAACGTAAAGTTCTCGCGGAATGGTCGCTCGTTCGAGCCGGGCATGAGCCAGGTGTAGGTGCGCGTGCAGCCGAGCCTGGATGCCACTGCCGCCTGCTGGCCCAGCGCATCTAGCGCGGCCTGGTCGTACGGCTCGCGCCAGTTCAGCGGCAGGCCCCAGCCGCCCGGTCGTACGCCGGCCTGCGCGAAGATCGCCGCCACCTCCTCGACCGATCGTTCGGCCGCGAGCCGCGCCGCCTCGGCGACCGGCAGGTCGCAGCCGGCCCAGCCGTGCCGCGCCGCCAGCGCGACACTCTCCGCGAGGTCGGCCCGTATGCCGATAGCCCCAGAGCTGAGATTGGGAAACATTGTGGTCCTTTCAGGTTTGCAGGTTGACACGTTCACACGTTTACACGTTTACATGCTTGCACGTTTGCATTGTTCTTCATCGTCTTGCAATGCCTGCGCTGCCCAACATTCTAACGTTCCAACGTTCTAACGTTGAACGGGTCCCGATCAGCGGCCGCGCACCCCTCGCTGCGTGTTGCGCGCTACACGCTCGATGATCGTCGCCGCCAGCTCGACGATTGCGGCGCTGTCGCCGGCGCGCGCCGGATCGCGGGTCGCGACGACGCTGCGCAGCCAGTCGTAGGCGTCATCGGTCAAGGCCAGCGTCAGCTCCCAGCCGTCGTCGGTGGCGCGAACGACCGGCGGTGGCTCAGGCCGCTGCTGGCCGTTGGGCTGGCTGAGTGGGGCTTGCTCCGGCTGAGCTGGCTGTAGCGCCAGCGGAGTGCTCGGGCTGGCCTGCGCCGGCGCTGGCGACGCGCGCTTGTGCTGGTAGCTGACCTCGAACTCCAGCAGCGCGCCGATGGCGAGATGAAAATAGTCGATCAGGCCAAAATAATCGCCGCGCTTGATATCTCTACGGCGGGCCTCGCCCACCAGCGCGCCGCGGCGCTCGGCCAGCGCCCGCCAGCGCGCCCATGCCGCGGAGTTCGCGCCAAATAGCAGGGCCACTATCGCATGCGCGGCGGCATCCCAGGCTTCCAGCTCGCTTGGCCGTACTCTTGTCGCCTCGGGGATTTTATCCAGCCCCTGCTCGGCTGATGCGTGCAGCCGCTGGATGATGTTACGCGCCTGCTCGATCAGCGCCTCGAACATCGATCTGTCCTTGCTAGTGTCGATCCGCCCGCCTGCGCCGAGCACAGGCGATCGGCCTTAATCGTACCAGCCCGCGCCGTTCTGTCAAGCGGCACAGCGCCACCCCAAACCACATAGCCCCGTAGACACCCTGAGATGCGAGACATGATCATTTGCCAATCTCGCGATTTATGTATGCGGTGTCATGCCATGCTCCAATTTATGATACTGCTGGCAAACTCGCCAGCTGGGGGTGCGGGGCCGCAGGCC
>DATFXE010000024.1:0-4217 GCA_035258585.1 Roseiflexaceae bacterium
TATACTGATGCCGAACTCCCTTGCGTGCAGACCATCACAACCAAGCTCAACGCGTTGGGCTATTATCCGCAAAAGGTCGCCAAGAGCCAACCGAAAAAAAGATTGCCGAAACCGACGCCATCTTCGAACATCTCAACCAAATGAATGCGGCCGCGGATGCGGCGCCCGATGTGTTACGCATCTCACTCGATGCCAAGGCCACTGTCAAGGTCGGTCCGTTCGCCCGTGGTGGTAAAAGCCGCGCGACCACCAAAGCCTGCGACCATGATTTCAAGCCCGACGCTACCATCACGCCGGTGGGTATCTTTCTGCCGGCAAGCGACGAGTTGTTTATCTACGAAGTGACCTCAAAGGTCACCAGTGATTGCCTTCTCGATCGGCTGGTGCAGTGGTGGGAGGCGGTGCGCAGCCGCTTTGCCCACATCACGACCTTGGTGGTCAATTTGGATAACGGTCCGGAAAACCATAGTCGGCGCACCCAATTTCTGCGACGGATGGTCGAGTTTGCTCACCAGTACGGGCTGTGCGTGCGCTTGGCCTACTACCCACCCTATCACAGCAAGTACAATCCAATCGAACGCTGTTGGGGCATTCTCGAAAACCATTGGAATGGCGCGCTCCTGGATACAATCGATGCGGTGGTGAACTTCACGGCCAGTATGACCTGGAAGGGTTTGCAACCAGTCGTGGCATTGGTCAGCACTGTGTATAAAACCGGCGTCAGCTTGAGCAAAGCGGCGATGGCCGAAATTGAAGCCCAGGTCACACGGTTGCCAGGGTTAGACAAATGGTTCCTCGACATTCCGCCCGCAGCATGTCGGGATGGTTAATTATTTTCGAGTCCCTAGCTGCCCTGGTAATCGCTTCATGCCGTTTGTCCTGCGCATGGTAGAGGATGACGCCTGCGTCACGGGTGGGCCTATATGCCCCGTGGCGGCTGTATGAACGACGTTCCGAGCGGAACGTTACTCCTTACGGCGCCTAGCGCCGATCAATAATGGCATTTCGCTGATGCGCGGACGATCCGCTCCAGCAATTCGCCAGCCATGGGGTTTCCCGTGGCTGGTTTTTTGTGTCTTTTTACAATGCGGTAACAGCTCAGGCTGAGCCACAGACATGTATCATCCCGGATTTACCATGGTAGCCCTGTGACGTCCGAACGCGCCGCAGCGCATTCGGACGTCACAGGGCCACAAAATAAATATAGGAGTTACGCAGTTGGGAGGTTTGGAGGGCTGCGCCCTTCCTTACCTACCCTTGTGGCCACCAATAGGGAGGTCTGGAGGGGCCCGGGTACCCTCTGGGTGCCCCCTCCAGACCTCCCCATCGAAGCCATTAGTCATGTGAACACCAGCGGCAGGTACCCGCGCACCTGGAACGGCGTGCCGGCGGTGCAGGCGCTGAAGCTGCCGGCGTAGGCGACGCAGACGCGCAGCGCGGTGGCCTTCGGCTGGCCGGCGCCGCGGCTGGCAGTCCCGCCCGCGCAGTAGGTCCCGCCGATCGCGAACAGCCCGGTCCAGAGCGCGAAGGACTTTTCCGGGTCGCTGCATGCCGTGGCCGTATCCTTCTCGTGCATGTCGGCCAGCATCCAGGCGCTGCCTCCGGCATAGCCGCCGGTCCGCTGCGCCCGCAAATTGGTCTCGACGAAGAAGGGCGCGCTGGCCCTACATTCTGCCAGCAGCGGGTTGGCCATACAGCTCTGGGAGCCTTCGGTCCAGCTTGGGTCGCGCGGCCGCGGATCGGTCGGGAAGCCGAACTCCTCCAGCACCACTGCGCCCGGGTAGGCCGCACCGACACGCAGATCGTTGGCGATGGCCAGCGCGCCGCCGCTGTAGTTGTGTGGCGCGAGGAAATCTGTCAAGCTAGACAATGTGCGGCGCTGGCTATCAGGTCGGAAGAAGTCGAGCGCCGCACGCGTCAGGTCGGCGTCGATCATCTCGCTTGAGATGCCGGCCGTGACCAGTATCTGCGGCGCGCGGCTCTTGACCACGTCGCGAAACTGGGCCACCCAGCCCAGCGCGCCGTCGATATACGCCTGTGCGTCGAAGCCCTGGCTGGCATCGAAGCAATCGTTGCCGCTGTTGGCACAGTGGTTGTTGATCTCGTTGTCGGCGCTGAGGTAGGCCAGTGTCGGCAGGCTACCGCGCTCGGCGAAGTAATCCAGCAGCCCGGCGATCCAGCTCGCACGCGCTTCGGTCATGCTCCAGTCGGCGCTGTTGTGCAGCACCAGCCCTAGCCGCATCCCACGGGCGTTGGCCTCGGCGGCGAAACTGTGGAGCGTGCTGTAGCTGGTGGGCGTGATCACGGTGGTGGTGCCGCTGACAGTCGAGGGCAGATCGACAAACACCCGCAGCATGTTCGCGCGCAGATAGCCCTGAGCGCGCTCCAGCCAGAAGGCCAGCGATCCGTCGGACTGCGCGGCGGCATAGTTCTCGTCGCGCAGGGTCTTGCCGTTGATGCCGAACTGCGGCAGGAAGAGCTGCACGCCGCGCATCGTCCAACGGCCGCCGTCGTCGGCCAGCGTCCCGTCGAGCAGCGCGCGAACCTGCCCGCAGCTGCTCGGCAGCGCCGGGTTGCACGTCGCCACGGGTGCGTTAGCGACGATCGGGGACGCGTCGAAGCGCAGCCCGATCGCTCTTGCCCCGATCAGCCGCAGCTCCGAAGGGCCGCCAGATGAACCGCGCGCCACCGTCAGCGCGATCGTCCGATCGCCTGCGATCGCCCGCGCGGCGCTCGCCGCCGTGCCCGGCGCGACCAGTGTTGCGATCTGGCCGGTCGCCAGGTCGAAGGTCCGCACCGACCAGCGCTGAGCCTGGCCAGGCGCGCCGCTTGGCTCCCCGGTCCAGAGAATTGTATCGTTCTCGATATGTGGATCGCTGCCTGATGGCGCAATAGTTGCGCGGGTCCCGTCGTCCAGGCGGAACATCTGCACGCCGGTGTCGCGGGCGCCGCCCGCAAATGCCCAGACCGCCGTATTGCCTGAGACATCGTAGCCGCTAAAGCCGGCGTAGCCAGCTATTCCCGTGGCGAGTACCGTGTTGTGGTGGCGGCCGTCGCGCGTCCGCAGGTGCAGGCTCCAATTCGCCGGCTGGCTCGCGCCCGCCGATTGCTCCTCGCTCCAGAGCAGCGCGCCAGTAGCGGCTATAGGACGCCGCCCGCTCGCACTGATCAGCTCCTCGCGACCGCTGGCGATCTGGCGCGCGAACAGCCCACGATGGCCAAGCGCCGAGTCGGTGTAGTACAGCACGCCCTGGTCGATCGCGATCTCGCTGGCCCCGCGGATGCCTGTGGCAAGCGTGGAGACCGCGCCGGTGTGCAGGTCATAGCCGTCGATCGTCAGCGTTCGATCGCTGGGGCGCTCGGCCGTCCAGGCCACCAGGCTGCCGTCGCTGGCGATTGCCGCTGTCGCGTCGGCTGGCTGGGCCACCAGGAAGCGCCTGCTGCTCGCCAGGTGGTAGCCGTAGATCGCCAGTTGGCCCGCATCGCGCTGTTTCCAGAACACGTACGCTCCGGCCGCGATTGGCGCCCCGACCAGCGCGCTGGTCAAGAGCCGATCCGGCGGGTTGGCCGGCTGGGCGCGAGCCGGCGCGCAGGCGGCGCCCGCGAGGATCGCGAGCGCGATCAGAAGCGTTACGAGCAATCTATGTAACACGAGGGAAGGCACGATTGCAGCTTTCCGCGTGGCCGGATGCTAGAACGCGCCCACGGCCACCTGGAGCATTTTGATCGCTGCCAGCAGGCACAGCACGGCGATCAGCACAATCGGACCCCAGACGCCAAGCAGCGTCAGGGCGCGCTCGGCCGGGCTCGGCCGGTCCGGCTGGAAGCCCGGCAGCACTTGCCCCTGCGTGGCGTTGGTGCCGCCGAACAGCGTCAGTGCGCCGACGACCAGGAAGGCGATCGCGGCGCCGAGGGTGATAAGTGCGCCAATTGCCGACATATACACCTCAGTTCCATGTTGAACGTTAGAACGCGACAACGTTCCAACGTTCTAACGTTCAACGTTCTAACTGTTGAACAGCGCCACCGACTGGCGGATCACCAGCTCGGTCGGCAGCAGGTGATGGCTGACATCGCCGCGCTTGGCCAGCGCTGCCACCAGCACGTCGGCGGCGAGGCGACCCTTCTCCTCGACCGGCTGGCGCACGGTGGTCAGGCCGGGGAGCATATGCCGCGCGTCGGGCAGATCGTCGAACCCGACTACCGACAGATCACCC
>DATFXE010000025.1:0-2219 GCA_035258585.1 Roseiflexaceae bacterium
GTCGACCAGCTTGTCGCGTGAGTGCGGCACATCGTGATGCGCGATCAGATAGCCCAGCAGCGCCAGCACGCGCTGGGTAGGTGGGCGGAGCGGTGCGGCGGGAGGGTGGGCGATCTCCAATGCCCCAAACACTCTGATGCGCGTTGTTGGGTTGTTTAGAGCCATTCTCGTGAACGTCATGCGGGCGGCGGCGTGTGAGCGCTCGACAAGCCCGGGGGCGAACATACACTGATATGAACGTCACGCGAGTCAGTATTGTATGTTCGCGCGGGCGGGCTGTCAAAGCTGGTGTTTTCAACTGCGGACGATAGACGATAACAGCCTCGAGCATCGTCTATCATCCGTCGTCTGTCGTCGTAACCAGGACGTAAACTGTATCGGCGTGTATCAGGCCGCCGCCCCGCGCGTGATCACCATCTCGCCGGCGGCGCGCAGCGCGGCGATATCACGATCGACAGTGCGGCCGGTGACGCCAAGCGCCTCGGCCAGATCGCCGACGGTCGGCTCGGCGCCCTGGGCGTGCGCCTCGGCACACAGGCGGCGGATGCGGCTCTGTCGTTCGGCGACTTTGCCGCCTTGTGTCCGCGCCGCAAGGTATTCGGCGCTCTCGATCGTCCAGATCACCTCGACGAACTCATTTGGCCGCAGCGGGCGGCCGCGTGGTGTGCCCTGGCGCGCGAGCCGGACGCGCACCTGTCCAGCTTCGAGGGCTGGGGAGGGTCGGACCAGCTGCTGGAGTGCGATCTGGAGCTCCTTCAGCAGCGCCGCCATGCCGCAGCGCAGGGCGCGCGCTTGAGCCTGGCGCAGCGCCACTTGGGCTTCGGCAGGGCGGT
This sequence comes from Roseiflexaceae bacterium, assembly GCA_035258585.1. Taxonomy (GTDB): domain Bacteria; phylum Chloroflexota; class Chloroflexia; order Chloroflexales; family Roseiflexaceae; genus DATFXE01. The sequence goes on from DATFXE010000025.1 coordinate 834, forward strand.
GTTGTTTCATCAAGTATCGGCCGTAGCATGCGTAGGCGAGCGCCAGGTCGCTCTCATATTGGGCTGTTTCGAGCAACTCGATGCTGGATTGGAAAGCTGTCTCCGCATCAGGCAGCTCGGGCGAGGGCGGCTCGAGCAGCTGAGTGTGGTCGGCCGCGCGGACCTGGCCGAGCACGCGCAGCACGACTCCCAGATACGGCTGCGAGCCGACTTGCTGCACGAGGGCCAGCGCCTGCGATACGGCCTCGAAGGCTGTGGCGCAGGCGCCGCGATCGAGCCACAGCTCGGCCAGAGCGCTCAGGGCGCGCGGCTTGACCAGTCGATCGTCGCTCAGGCAGGCTGCTTCCAGGTCGCGCTGACCATCGTCATAGCGCCCAAGCGCGCGCAGAACCTGGCCGCGATACATGCGGTTGACCTGTACCGCCGCGGTGATTCCAAGGCCCTGGCAGACCTCAACCGTCTCGTCGAGCGCCGCGAGCGCTTCCTCGAGCCGGCCGATCGCGTACAGCGCCACGCCGCGCAGATACTGGCACTCCGCGATCGTGTAACGTGCGTCGCTTGCGCGAAAGAACGGCAGCACGGTATCGCAGGATTGCAAGACTTGGTTGAAATCGCCGCGCAGCAAAAACGCATTTGCCAGCGATACTCGGCAGTGCCGCTCGTGATACTCATCGCCTAGCTCAAGATAGATCGCGAGCGCACGGCGCAGGCTCTCGATCACCTGCTCGGTCGCGCCGGCCTGCCGGCGCCAGGTCCAGGCCAGCATCTCGAGGCAGCTGGCCTGCCCGTCGCGCGCGCCAACTGATTCGTACAGATCGAGCGCCTGCTGCAAATAGGTCAGCGCCTCCTCGTAGTTGTTCATATGATACGCAGTCTGGCCGGCCTGGTAGAAGGCGGCAGCCCGATCCTGAAGCCGCGGGCTGTCGGCCGCGAGGGCCAGCGCGCGCCGGCTGAACGTGCGTGCATGCGCGTGCTCATTTGTCAGCCCATAGACAAACCCAAGCCCATTGAGCGCCTGGATCTGGGCGCTACGGCGAGCATCGGAACGAGTTGCGTCGCTATCCTTGCCGGACAGGATCAGAGCTTGCCGGTAGGCGCGCGCGGCTTCTACATAATCACTCAGTAGCGCGCAGATCTCGCCGCGTTTGAGGTTGATCGTCCAGCGCGTAGCTAGATCGCCGCCGTCGCCGCTGCGGTTCGCCTGCGTTTCATACTTATCGGCCGCAGCCAGCGCCTGGTCGTAGCAGCGCAGCGCGTCGCGGTAGGCGTAGACGGCGCGCGCGTGATCGCCGGCTTCAATGAGATATGGAAGCGCTTTGTCCCATGCGCCGGCCAGGTAGAGATGCTGTGCCAGCGCCTCGACGCGCGCGTAGTGCTCCTGCTCGA
>DATFXE010000026.1:0-8782 GCA_035258585.1 Roseiflexaceae bacterium
TCGGGATGCGAGCCATGCCCCGCCAACACACAAGCCTGTTAGGCAAGCTATCCCTAGCAGCAGCACGACACGGCGCATAACCTCACCCCTCTGTGGCCCAATGAGTAATCACACTCATCGCATCATTGTCATTCTGTTGACGACTCAGTGGCAGGCGGTCGCGATCCATGCAGACTGTTGCTCCCGGTTTGCTCCTCCAGAAAGGCGCACAGCCGCGCCAGATCGGCGAACCCGCGCCGCTCGCCGGTGCGCGCATCCTCCAGCGCGGCCCGCCAGACTGGATGGCCGTCTTCGCCGTCGACCTGCCACAGGCGCAGCAGATAAGCGATGTACCGCTGATGCTGACCAGTCGTCATTTCTGATCACCGTTCTGGATTGGCCTGTGTTTGCTCCTATCCTAGCTCCCCAGCGTAGGGAAAACGTAAGGACGACCCAGAGACAGCGACGTGTGGTGTATAATGGATGCGCCGCTATCGCCCATGCTGAGCTGTCTACCGTTCGTGCGAGGCGTACCAATGGCTCATCTCTCACTAGCACTCCTGGGCGCGTTCCAGGTCGAGCGCGACGGGCAGCCTGTCACCGGGTTTGAGTCGATCAAGGTGCGCGCCCTGCTGGCCTACCTGGCGGTCGAGGCCGACCGGCCGCAGCGGCGCGAGGTGCTGGCTGGCCTGCTGTGGCCCGAGCTGCCCGACACCGTGGCGCGCACCAACCTGCGCCAGGCGCTGGCCAACCTGCGTGAGGCGATCGGCGACGCGAGTGCAACGCCGCCGTTTCTGCTAATTACCCGCGACAGCATCCAGTTCAATCCGGCCGGCGACTATGAGTTGGACGTGACCCGCTTTACCGCCCTGCTGGCGGCGTGTGAAAGCCATGCGCATCGCCACCTGGAGCGCTGTCGCAGCTGCGCGGCACGCATGGAGCAGGCGATCGCGCTCTATCGCGGCGACTTCCTGGCCGGGTTCGCGCTCATCGACAGCGTGCCGTTCGAGGACTGGCAGCTGCGGCACCGCGAGCGGCTGCATCAGCGGGCGCTCGACGCGCTGGCCCACCTGGCCGATTACCATGAGCGGCGCGGCGACGACGAGCAGGCACGCCGCTACGCCCAGCGCCAGATCGAGCTGGACCCCTGGCGCGAGGAGGCCCACCGGCAGATCATGCGGCTGCTGGCGCGTGGCGGCCAGCGCAGCGGCGCCCTGGCACAGTACGAGACCTGCCGCCGCATCCTGGCGTGCGACCTGGATGTAGGGCCGGCGGCGGAGACGACAGCGCTGTACGAACGCATCCGTGACAGCGAGCCGAGAACCGAGAACCCAGAACCGAGAACCGAACAATCACGCCATACGCCACTGCCCCTCCCGCCAACGCCGCTGATTGGGCGCGAGAGCGAACTGGCGGAGCTCGGCGCCCTGCTGGAGAACCCGGCCTACCGGCTGATCACGATCGTCGGCCCTGGCGGCATTGGGAAGACCCGCCTGGCGCTGGCGTCTGCGACCGACCAAATCGATGCGTTCGCCCATCGGGTCTATTTTGTCCCGCTCGCGCCGCTGCGTTCGTCTGAGTTTCTCGTCCCCGCAATCGCCGACGCGCTGGGGCTGGCGTTTTCGGGTCGCGAGGACCCCAGGGCGCAACTCCTTAACTATCTGCGCGGGAAGGAGCTGCTTCTCGTGCTGGATAACTTCGACCACCTCCTGGAGGGCGCTGAACTCCTGGTCGACATCCTGCGACGGGCAACCGCAGTGTCCATCCTGGTCACCTCGCGCGAACGGCTGAATCTGCAAGGGGAATGGGTGTTCGACATCGCGGGGTTGCAGGTTCCCGCAGCCGATCAGATCGACGGGGTCGAAGGCTACAGCGCCGTGGCCTTGTTTCTGCAGCGCGCACACAAGGTGCATGCGCGTTTCACGTTTGGAGCGGCGGAAAAACGCGCCGTGGCGCGTATCTGCCGGCTGGTAGAGGGGATGCCGCTGGGCATCGAGTTAGCTGCTGCGTGGGTGCGCGCGCTGTCCTGCGCCGAGATTGCGCAGGAGATCGAACAGAGTCTTGGCTTTCTGACGACATCGTTGCGTGATGTGCCTGAGCGCCACCGCAGCTTGCTGGCCGTGTTTGATCATTCCTGGCGCCTGCTCTCAGCCGATGAGCGGGGCGTGTTCCGAAAGTTGTCGGTCTTTCGCGGCGGCTTTGGGCGCGACGCGGCCGAGCAGGTCGCCGGCGCAACGCTGCCGTTGCTGGCCGCGCTGGTCGACAAATCGTTGCTGCGCCGGAATGCCGCGGGCCGCTACGAGCTGCACGAGCTGGTGCGGCAGTATGCGGACGAGCAGCTGCGCGAGGCAGGTGAGGCGAAGCAGACGCGCGATCGCCACCTGGCGTTTTTCCTGGCACTGGCTGAGGCGGCGGAGTCGCACCTCCACAGTAGCGAGCAGCGCGCGTGGCTGGGTCGGCTGGAGGCAGAGCACGACAATATGCGCGCGGCGCTGGCGTGGAGCAAGACAGCGGTCGGAGGAATAGAGATAGGACTCCGCCTGGCCGCGGCCCTCTGGCAGTTCTGGCATACGCATGGACATTACAGCGAAGGGCGAGCGTGGTTAGCGGAGTTCCTGGCGCGCCCTGAAACGCGCAATACATCACCATCCGCACGAGCCAATGCGCTTTTCGGAGCCGGCAAGCTCGCGCAATGGCAGAGCGACAACGCGGCAGCGCGCAGCTTATTCGCTGAGGCTTTGGCGCTGGCGTCGCAGCTGGGCGATATGCACGGGCAAGCCCGATCGCTCCATGAATTGGGATGCATGGCCTATTATCAGGGCGACTATCCGGCTGGGCGCGCCCGTCTTGAGGAGGCCCTGGTGTTGTGGCGAACGCTCAGCGATCGGACCGGTATTGCTACGACCCTCCACGAATTGGCGCATGTGGTGCGGTTTCAAGGCGACTTCTCTCGTGCCATGGTGCTGTTGGACGAAAGTGAAGCGCTCTACCGCGCATTGGGCGACCAGCGCTGGATTGCATGGTCAGTGTTCTACCGTGGGTATGTGGCGCTGGACCAGGGCGACATCACACATGCGCAACCCTGCTTCGAGGAAGCCCTGGCGATCGGCCGGCACCTGGAGGATAAATTGTGCATCCTCTGGTCGCACTATCGTCTGGGAGAAGTGGCACGCTACCAGGGTGACGCCGCGCGCGCAGTGGCGCACTACCAGGAAAGCCTGCCGATCGCACGGGACCTGGGGTACCAATCCGGCATTGCCTTGAATCTGCACAGCCTCGGCTCTGTGGCATGCTCTCAGGACGACGCTGCGCGGGCCAAGGCGCTGCACCGCGAGAGCCTGGCGCTGTTCGGGGACTTGGGACAAAAATGGGATATGGTGCTGTGCATCGAGGGGCTCGCAGACGTGGCTGGGGCACAAGGACAGCTCGAGCGAGCGGCGCATCTGTACGGCGCAAGCGAAGCGCTGCGTGAGGCCATGGGCGCACCGCTGCCACCAGTGGAACGGGCCAATTATGCACGGGGCATCGCACGGGTGCGCACGCATCTAGACGAGTCAGTGTTCGCGGAGGCGTGGGCCGCAGGGCGTGCGATGACGCTAGATCAGGCCATCGCTTACGCCCTTGACGAGAGCAATCCGGCCGCCAAACAGTAACGAGCGCGCTGACCACTGTCGGTTCTATCTGCTCACTCCGCTCAATCCGTTGAAGCCTCGCTTATTCCACCCTTCTGGACCGGTACTGGATCGCCTCGGCCAGGTGCGCCGGCCCGATGTCGTCGGCGCTGGCCAGGTCGGCAATGGTGCGGGAGAGCTTGAGCACACGGTGGTAGGCCCGCGCCGAGAGGTGCAGCTGGCGCATGGCCGCCTGCATCGGCCGCTGGCCTGCGCCATCCAGCTGGCAGTGCCGGCGCACCTCAGAAGGCCCGATGTCGGCGTTGGTCAGCAGCCGGGTGTGCTGGAAGCGCTCACGCTGCCGCTGGCGCGCAGCGGTGACCCGCTCGCGCACGGCGCTGGAGGGCTCGCCTTGGCGCTCAGCGGCCAGCTTATCGTAGTTCACACGTGGCACGTCGACATGAATGTCGATCCGGTCGAGCAGCGGGCCGGAGAGCCGCTTCTGGTAGCGCGTGACGACCGATGCCGAGCAGGTACACTGCCGCTCGGCATCGCCGGCGTAGCCGCACGGCTAAGGTTTCATCGATGCCTGGCATTGCTCTACGATGAAATACGCTGCTGATCGATGCGGACATCATAAGCTGCACCAAACCTTGGCGCCCCAACCCCAGCGCGAAGCGCTCTAGCGCATATTCAAGAGACGTTTGTGTTTTTGAGGCAGGGTTATCGGGCATCAGAACCACCATCCCCCAACTCCCAACCCCTATCTCCCGCGCGTACAAGCGCTCTAGCGCACAGCCGCCCAATCGATCAGCAGGCCGAGCCGCCGGCCTTCGGGCGCATCGAACGTGTCGCTGACGATCTCGATCGGAACGCTGCTGGTAAGCTTTACGTCCAGCGGAAGCTCGTACGTGCGCCAGGCCGGCCCAACGCTGAGCGCCTGGCAGCGCCCAGCTATGCAGACCTGGGCGCGCACCGGTGCGCCCTCCGGTCGCGGCGCCGCCATGCGCAGCCGCAGGACGCCCGGGCCGAACCCAGGCAGCCGCAGCATCGCGCGGCCCGCCGACCAGCGCGCCAGCACGCCCTGCTGCTTTTCGGCTGCGTACATCCCGCCGATGTAGCCGAAATCCACACCGTCGCCGATATTGACATACGTGCGCGGGCCAGGATCCAGGCCGCGCCAACTCCACTCGGCCAGCCGCTGCTGATCGACGTAGTCGCCGACGAAGGCCTTGCGGGCGGCCTCCTCGTCGCCGCTGGCACGCATCATGTCGCCCTGATGGGCGACAGCCGCGAGATACGGCGGCGTAAGCGCAACCGCCCTGCGATACGCCTTCAGCGCGCCGGGCGAGTCGCCCATTTCGCGAGCGTGATTGCCAAGCCGAATCCAGCCATCGGGTGTGGGCTGCGCCGCAAGCGCCCGCTCATCCGCCCGCAGCGCCGCGTCGCGCCAGCCGGCCGCCCAGGCCAGCTCAGACGAAAGCGCGTACCAGCCGCGCAGAACATTCGCGTCGGCCCACTCGCGCGGGTAGTAGCCGACCCACACGCCGCCGATCAGAATCGACAGCACGGCCACAATCAGCGGACGGGGTGACGGGGTGAGAGGGTGTCGGGTGTCGGGTGTCGGGTGTCGGGTGTTATTTGCGTCTCCTGTCTCCTGTCTCCTGCCTCCTGTCTCCTGTCTCCTAAAGCCTGCGGCCTGCACCAGCACCCACGCGGCGTAGGGGATCAGCACCGGGAACAGAAAATGGCGATAGCGGGTTTCGGCGTGCGTCAGCAGCATGGTCGTCACCGCGTAGAGCATCCAGCCGATCAATAACCACTTAGGCTGCTGAAGCGTATCGAGCAACCGTTGGAGCACACTTCGTGGGCCAACTCGCCACACATCCACCGCCGGGCGACAGAGCGCCAGGCCCGCCACGCCGGCCAGCGCGATCAGAAGATAGAGCAGATCGTCGAACAGCAGGGCTGCCGTGAAGAGCGGTAGGTCGATATCGCTATAATAACTCTCCTGAAGGAAGCGATCCTCGATCGCTTTGACCCGCCAGAGATAGATCCAGCCCGGCCAGATCTTACGCGCCAGAATGGATGGATCCTCGCGCAGGCGTGCCAGGCCTTGCGCCGTGGCATAGTCGCTGCGCTCGGCTGGGTTTGGGATGTTTTCCAGTATGCTAAAGATCGTCTCCTGACTCTCGCGCGGCTCGTTGAACGCCCACAGGTTATAGGAGAGACCGGTTTCTACAAGAATGACACGACCATAAGCCTGATAGTTGTGGAGCGTCCAGGGCGCGATCGCCAGCGCGGCGCCCAGAACGAAGCAAGCAGCAGCCGACCAACGACGAAAGATCAAAGACCAAGGTCTCCCGCCAACTGCCATGTCGCCACTCGACATCGTCGTTGGTCCTTGGTCCTTGGTCCTTGGTCGATTGAGCAGCAGCCAGGCCGCCGCCACCGGCAGGAACAGCAGCGTGATCGAGCGCGTCAGCGTGGCCAGGCCGAACAAGATCCCGGCGCCGATCGCCAGCCACATCTTTCGCCGGCTGCTGGCGCCCTGCGATCGATAATGCGCGAGGCACAGCAACCCGGCCGTGAACAGAAATGTGAACAGCGTCTCCGACATGTACAGGCTCGCGAACGTCGCGAGCGTCCACAGCAGCGCGGTCAGCAGCGCGGCGAGCAGCGCCGCTCTCTGGCGGACCTCCGCTGCAGTGTTGTCGTCTGTACCAAACAGCGCGCGCGCCAGCCGATAGCTCAGGTACACCGTGGCGACGCCGAGCGCGATATTGGGCAGCGCGGCGAGGTGTAGCGCCCGCGTCAGGCCCAGGCTGATCGACGGCAGGCCCGGCGACGGGTCGCCTCCGGCCAACCAGAGCGAGCCGGCCAGAAACAGCGGGTAGAGCGGCGCGCGCAGCCAGTGGTAGTGGTCGTAGAACTGCCAGCCGCGCCCCGCCAGCAGGTCGCGCGCCACGCTCACATACTCGACCTCGTCGTTGGCCAGCTGATGCAGCGGCTGATTCCACAGCAGCAGGCGCAGCGCAAGCGCAAATAGGAGGATGAAGAAGATTGAGAATTGAGAATGACTGATCCGTACATAGACACGGAATATTCTTTCTGGGGAGGTCTGGAGGGGCCTTCGGCCCCTCCAGACCTCCCCTTTGCTGGGGGTGCGGGGGCGGCGTAGCCGCCCCCGCACCCCCACCAAATATGCCAAATCAATCCACATATCAGTAAAGACCGAAGATGGACGTGCGCCAAGCGACCGCTGCGAGCGACTTGCGATCTGTCGCTCGATAGCCTGGTTCTGGGCTCTCGGTTCTTGGTTCTGAACCGTCATAGCGCCTTTATCTCAACCCTCCGCACCATCACGCCCAGCGCGCGGTTGTCGGGGCTGGCGCGGTCGAAGTCGCGCGGTCGGAAGGTGTCACTGCTGAGTGTCACAGTCAGCCGGCGCGCCTGCGGCACCAAGTCGGGCGGGATGGCAAAACCGTAGCGATGCCACCCCGCCTCGGCCAGAAGCTGGCCGATCTCCCGCCCGCCGACGCTGATACCCACATGCGGCGGGGTAGCGCCATCCGGCCGGCCGCCGCTGAGTTCCAACTCGAGGCGCAGGCTCTGGGCCTGTGGCGCGCCAAGCACGATTTCGGCCTGGCTCGTGCTCCAGCGCGAGCCGCCCGGCTCGGCCGGCCAGAACCCACGCACGTAGCCCAGATCGAGACCGCCACCCACATCCACAGCCGAAGGATACGCCGCAAGTGGCGCAAACACGCGTGAGGACCAGCGCTGTAAGTCTTCCAGCGAGGCCTGCTCGTAGCCGAACTCGGCCCGCGCCCCGGCCAGATCGCCGCGCTCCCTCAGGATCGCCCCACGCAGCAGATGCGCGTGCGGATGCGCCCGCAGCGCGGCGATCGCCTGGTCGAGTGCGATGAGGGCCGCATCCTGGTCGCCGTATATAAGCGCAGCGCGCGCCAGCGCCACCCGCCCCAGCGCCGAATCGGGATCGAGCACGAGCGCCGCCTCAGCCGCCGCCGTCGCGCCGGCCGCATCCCCGCCAGCCAGCGCCCGCTCGGCCCGCCAGAGCTGCGCGTGCTTGCGCGCCAGCATCCACGCCTCGCCGACATAGGGCCGGTGCAACAGCATGATGCCGGCGATCGCGAGACAGGTCAAAGCCGACGCGAGCATTGCAGATTTTAGATTGTAGATTGGAGATTTCCAGCTTCGCCAATCTGCAATCTGCAATCTGCAATCTACAATCCGCACGAGTGCCCACGCCGCATATGGCAGCAGCACGGGGTAGACCGGCAAGCGGTAGCGCAGCTCGACATGAAACAGCATCGACGTCAGCAAGATATATAGCAGCCACGGGACAAATATCCAGCGCGGATCGACCAAAGACGAAAGACCAAAGACCAACGATGATCGCTTTCGGTCCTTGGTCCTTCGTCCTTGGTCCTTCGTCTTGCCCGCCAGCCATAATCCGACCGTCCCGCCAAACAGCAGCAGCAGCCACAAGCCATCGCCAAGCGCCAGCCGCAGCCAGACCTCCAGCGGCGGAAGCCAGATCGCGCGTCGCTCGCGCATATCGTCGAAATACTCCAGCGCAAAAAACTGTTTCGCTTCGCCCCAGGCCTTCTGCAAGAACCATGCCGGGTGGCCGCGAATCGCCGCCACGCCATTGGCCGCAGCTAGACGCTGCCGCGCGGCCCGATCGTCGCCCAGGGCATATAGCTGTTTTTTGGCGGCCTCGCGGCCCAGCGGGTCGCCGGGGACGCTGCCGGCCGGGTTATTGTCGAGCCACAGGTTCTCCGCCCCAGTTGTATCGATCAGAATCAGCGCGTCATAGGTCGCGTAGTTGCGCGCTGTCCAGGGCAGAATGACCAACAAGGCGCCAAGGACGAAGCAGGCTGAGGCGGACCAACGGCGAAAGACCAAAGACCAAGGACTTCCGCGACCGCTGATAATGCCACTCGATAGCGTCGTTGGCCCTCGGTCCTTGGTCCTTGGTCGATTGAGCAGCAGCCAGAGCGCCCCCAGCGGCAGTAGCGGCAGCGCGACCGAGCGGACCAACGCCAGCGCCCCCAGGTTCACCCCTGCGAGTAGCGGCCAGACAAACGATGCTGAGGCTGGAGGCTGGAGGCTGGAGGCTCGTGATGCTCTACCAGCCTCCAGCCTCCAGCCTCCAGCCTCAAATCGGT